>JBJSXY010000033.1:0-2483 GCA_046086625.1 Pseudomonadota bacterium
TTTACGGTTTGAAACTTAAAGCGATCCCCCTCAGAGAGAATAGATTTCGTCTCCTGACTTAGTAATTTGTTAGGGAGTTGAGCTTCGAGTTCTCTTTGGGTGAGGGCTAAAGCGGGAGAGTGGGTTCTTCGCTCGAAAAAAACCTTTAACGTGTAAAAGATCTGATCTACTAATTTTGCATCGCATTTCCCTTTTTGCACTTCCTGGCGCAAACGGTCCAGTTCCTTTCGAAGCCACATTCTGTCTGTTTCAAACGAAGGATATTTAAAACGCCATGAGAAACGGCGGAAGGTGTGCCAAGGAATTCGAAGAAAACTCCAACGAATGATCCAAAAACTGAGGGCCATGCCAAAAAAAAGAAGAAGCCCTAAGTAGACCTTGCGCCAGGGAAAAGGCGGTTCAAGGGTTCCAAACTCGGGCCGGATTTCAGTGTCTTCGGCTAAGCGACTCGTGGTGACGGCTAAATCAAGAGCTTCCGTGGAGAAAGTATCACTGCCCCATTTCACTTGAATAGGTGGGATTCGATAGTCTTTTGCTTGATAAGAAGTAATTTCAAAAGTGAGGATCGTTTCATTTTCTCGTTGATTCATGTTTCGCTCGAGAATTTTTAATTCCGGATGGCCATAGAGGAGGTCATCTAGAACAACCACTTTGCGATCCTTGGTTGAAGTCGGCAGAGAAATGCTTAAAATCGCAGTCTCGCCGATTTGAATCGAATGCTTATTAAGCTCAAAGCTGAATCCCCAAAGGTGCAGGGACAAAAATGAGTTAACGAGCGCTAAAAAACTGAACCAGTCTTTGTAAGTAATCATCCTGAACACTCATTGGGAGGAAATCAGCACGGCAAGCATGCGCAGTCTCCTCCAGTTGATTAGTAAAATTTGCATAAAATGAATTCAGTGATTTTCGAAAGAAAACTGAATCGGCATCGAGAAGAAAAAAATCGCCGGTTTCCGGGTCGCATATTTCGGAAATGCCTCTATTAGAAAGAAGTCTCTCAGAGTCGTCATAACCTTGTAAAAGGATAACTTCGTGTTTGAAACTCAAAGGAAGTAGATGAGATTTAAAAGCGGGAAGTAAAAAATCAGAAACAATGAAAACCAAACTTCGGTGATTAAGAGCTTTTTGGCAGAAAGAAAGCGGAGGTCTTAAGTCGCTTGAACGATTCGATAGGTCGAGATTAAGAAGGATGTTCAGAGATTGTAAAAGTTCCTCTTTGTTTCGAGTTGGGGGAATAAACTGCCTTACCTCATGATCAAAAAAAAGAGCTCCGACTCGGTGATTGGATTTAATAGCCCCCATCGCTAGGAGAGCCACTACTTCCGAGTACATGTCTATTTTTCTTCTGCTTCCCGAGCCAAAAAGAGAAGAGCCGCTGGTGTCTACTAAAATAAAGACACTGATTTCTCTTTCCTCTTCGTACAATTTTAAAGTTGGTTTTCCGGTCCTTGCTGTCGTCGTCCAACTGATATGGCGGGGATCATCTCCCATTTCATAAGGTCTAAACTCTTTAAACATCATTCCCGAGCCACGATAGCTACTTTCATGATTTCCGATGAATGAAGAGGGAAGACGCCGACGGCAGTGGAACTCAATGAGTTCAATCGCATGGAGAAGTTCCGGACGAAAGTGAAAATGTGAAGAGGAAACCATAGGGTTTACGGAATAGTAACGGTCTCTAACAGTTTAGATACCACTTGATCGCTGTCCAATCCTCTTGCTTCTGCGTCGAATGTGAGAATCAGACGGTGTCTCAAGACTTCATGAGCCACATATTTAACGTCATCAGGAGTGACAAAGCTTCGGCCATCTAAAAAAGCATTAGCTCGACTTGCTCGATGGAGAAACAATGAGGCTCTGGGAGATGCCCCAATTCGAATAAAGTTACGGATTTCTTTAAGCCTGCTCAATTCAGCTTCTTTGGGATCGATCAAAATCTCATTTCGGGTACAAAGGACAATTCGAAGAATGTATTCTTCAATTCTCGAATCAGAGTAAATCCAATCCAATTTATTTTTCATTTTTAAGATTTCAGAAGTGCTGATGACATGCCCAACCCGAGGAGGATTTTGTTGGCTCATTCTTTCAATAATTTTTCGTTCTTCTTCTCTCTTGGGGTAACCCACTTTAACTTTGAACATGAATCGATCTAATTGTGCTTCAGGAAGAGGATACGTTCCTTCCTGTTCGATTGGATTTTGAGTTGCCAAAACTAGAAAGGGTTCATCTAAGCGATAAGTTGTATCACCAATCGTCACTTGTTTTTCAGCCATCGCTTCAAGAAGAGCACTCTGGACTTTAGCTGGAGCTCGATTGATCTCATCTGCCAAAACTAAATTTGAAAAAATAGGTCCTTTTTTTGGAGTAAACTCGTGCGTTTCATGCCGATAAATCAGAGTTCCAATTAAATCACTCGGCAATAGATCGGGAGTAAATTGGATTCTTTGGAAATGGGCATCTACTGCAGCAGCAAGACTTTTTAC
>JBJSXY010000034.1:0-5262 GCA_046086625.1 Pseudomonadota bacterium
ACTGGTTGTTACCCAAGCCTCTGCTTGGCAGGGCACCATTCATTTATTCATAGGGTCTGAATTTGAATGGCCCATGAATTTTACAGCACAACTCGACTTCATGAATTTAGCCATGATGGGCTCTATGGCTTTCACTTTTAAATTCTAATTCTTCAAGCTTTCAATCAGGGAAGTAGTTGAAAATCCCGGCTCTAAGGGGAGGCACATAACTTTTCCCCCATTCTTTTCAATCGTGGATTTCTCCGGCAAGTCTTCAGGTCGATAATCTCCGCCTTTCACATGCAGGGAAGGTTTAATCAAATCTAATATTGTCGACGGAGTATCTTCCTCAAAAATAACGACGAAATCAACGGACTCTAAAGCAGCCAATTGTCTGGCTCGAATCAATTCAGGGTTGATGGGCCGAGAAGGGCCTTTAAGCTTTCTTACAGAGGCATCACTATTCACAGCGCAAATGAGCACATCTCCCAACTCCCGAGCCTTTTCAAGGTATTGCAAATGTCCCCAGTGAAGAATATCGAAGCAGCCATTCGTGGTAACAATTGTTTTGCCGGATTTCTTTAGAGACTGACAAACCAACTCGATTTGATTTCGCTGAAGCACTTTGCTTTGAATACTTCGCATAGATCCAACGACTAACTTAAATAAAGATTGCTTCCTGAGAGCGTATCGACCAGGTTTCTATCATTTTTTCTAAAGACAAGAAGCAATGAAGGAACCAGGGGTGCGTAGAATAAGAAACTCCATAAAATTCTCATAAGTTTTCTTAAACCATAATTTTCATCTTTTTGATTCCCATAGGAAATGCGAATTCCCCCACCCCACATTCCAAATGTCATATTAAAAATGCCCAAGCTAATGGCTAAATAGGCCAGCCAAAGGGTAGCAAATTCAAGGACTGCAAATCTAAAAAACAAAGGCTCAGAGAAGCTTTTAAAAACATCTGAAGACAAACCTGTTTCAAATCCTGAAAAAATATTCGAAGTAATGACTAAAGCAATCATCCAAAGGGTTTGAACAAAGACTTGATCTAAAAACAAAGAAGCTGCCCTTTTAATTAAAGAAGCCGAGGGAAGGGGCGGTGGACTTTTTATTTCGCTTGTAACAGGTTCAGGGGCGAAGACTGGAGCCACTTCTTTCCTTGGAACTGGCGGCGGCGTGGGGGTTGCTACGCGCCTCGGGGTATGTACATCTACTTTAGGTTTTGAGGGGGCCGGAACAGGTTGTGGAGTGACGGTGGCTGATTGGGGGCTTTCCAAACCGAGTCCATGAGTGATCGGACGCACGCCTTCCAGCTTTTTTTCTTTTTCGTCTTCTAAAAGCTCCCCTAAAAAAGCTTGAAAATCTTTAACTGTGTCCAAATTCATGCCCCAATCATAGCTTTAGTCGGCTAGTAAAGCACTCAGTTTTTGAACCTCTCGTAACTGGTAATCTAACGATGAATCCTCTACAGAAAACACTAACTTCTGATCGGGGGTCAATGAATAGTTTTTGGGCTGACTTTGGATTAGCTTAACTAGTTTTTCTGCACTTGCTGGAGTGCTGGGGGCAAACTGCAAGGAAGTTCTCTTCGGGCCGCAACTCATTTTAAGCACGTGGAGTCTTTTTAAATGCAGTTTGAGTAACATTAAGCCCAACAAATTTACGACTTCTTTTGGAGGCGTTCCGAGGCGATCTCGAATTTCACTTTCAATTTCTGAAAGAGCTTCCTCCGACTCAATAGATGAAAGCCGTCGATAGAGAAGAATGCGCTCGCCGATATCGGGCAAATAGCTTTCCGGAAAATAGGCTGCAATTTTTAAAGTGATCTCTGGCTCAATCTGTAGCCGCTTTTCTTGTCCTCTTAACTCTCTAACGGCCTCTTCCAAGAGCTCCATATAGAGATCAATTCCAATCGTCGTTAAGTGGCCCGACTGCTCCTTGCCCAAAAGATTTCCAGAACCACGAATGTCCATATCATGGCTAGCAATGTGGAAACCGCTTCCAAGCTCTGTGTAGCGCTGTATTACTTGAAGCCGTTGCTTGGCATCCTCCGTCATCTGATTTTCGTTGTCGACCAACAAGTAGCAATAAGCTCTTTTGTCAGAGCGACCCACGCGACCGCGGAGCTGATACAGTTGTGCGAGCCCCAATGTTTGAGACTTGTCGATAATGATTGTGTTGGCCTTGGGAATGTCTAGACCCGATTCGATAATGGCAGTAGTCAATAAAAGATGGAACTCGCCACGATAGAAACTGAGCATCTTTTTTTCTAGCTCGTCCCCGTCCATCTGTCCGTGAACCACTTCAAAAGTGAGTTTAGGGAAAATCTGCTTCAGTTCCTGACCCACTTTATAAATTGTTTCGATTCGGTTGTGTAAAAAGAAAATCTGACCATCGCGAGCTAATTCATTGGAGATAGCATCTCGAATGATTTCTTCAGAGCGCCGACAAACAAAAGTGCGAACTGATAAACGATCGGGTGGAGGGGTAGTGATAATTGAAATATCTTTGATTCCTGTCATCGCCATGTTTAACGTGCGGGGTATGGGGGTTGCCGTCATTGTTAACAAATGCACAGACTCTGACATGCGCTTTAACTTCTCTTTGTGTGACACTCCAAAGCGGTGCTCTTCATCAATAACAATGAGGCCCAGATCTTTAAAAAGGACATCGGCGGATAAAAGACGATGAGTTCCAATAATGATATCGATTTTCCCTTCTGCTAAACCGCTGAGAGCCTCTTTGGTTTGTTTAGGAGTCCTAAGTCTTGAAATCATTTCAATTCGAGCTCCGGTATGTCTAAATCGATTTTTAAAGTTTTCAAAATGTTGAAACGCAAGAACAGTGGTTGGAACGAGCACCGCAACTTGTTTGCCGCTAAAGATCGCTCGAGCCGCTGCTCTCATGGCTACTTCTGTTTTTCCATAACCGACGTCCCCACAAAGAAGGCGATCCATGGGGTGGGCTTTAGTTAAGTCGGAATTTACTTCTTCAATTGTTTTTAGCTGATCGGGTGTTTCATCAAACGGAAACTCCATTTCAAATTGATGGTATTCATTGCTTTCACTCGAAAATGGGTTGACAGGAATAAGCTTTCTTCGAGCTTGAATGTTTAAGAGTTCAGCTGCTAACTCAGCAATTGCTTTCTCTGCTTTTGCTTTTGCCTTAGTCCACTGTTCGGTGCCTAGCTTATCGAGCGCAACTTCAGCACCCTCTCCCCCCTGATATTTCTGAAGGATGTTCAGTCGATAAATCGGGATGTAGAGCTTGTCGCCATCTCGGTATTCCAAGAGGACGTAGTCGTTTGGTACGCCTAGAAAATCCATTGATTTGAGGCCCAAGTATCTCCCAATTCCAAACTCCCGATGGACAATAAAGTCCCCGCTCTTAATATCTCTAAAACCAGCTAATAATTTTTCGGGTGAAACTTTCCGAGCAATGCTTTGTTTTGAGGAACGCTTTTTAGCGCCAAAAATTTCGTCTTCGCTCAAAATAATAAGTTTTGAGTCGGGGTAAGCTTGGCTTTCAGTGATAAAACCAACCCAGAGATTGAGAAGCTGGAAGTCTGTTTGACCGAATTGTTTTACCGGGACAAGACCTTCATCCTGCAGTTTAGTATGAATTCCATAGGGTTCAAAAAGGAGGCTAATTCTGTCGGCATGATTCTTCGTGTGGCAAACAACGTGAACTCGATATCCTTCATCGATCCAATTTCGAAAACGACTCGAGATAGACTCAAGAAGCGCAAGCTGAGTTTTGGATTTCATTCCACTTCGTTCATTTGAGAAGTCAATCTTTGAGCTTTGACCCACGATCTCTTCCTCACCATGATGATGAGAAAAATCTTCAAATGAATAAGAGATTTTTTGTTCCAAGAGTGTTGAAAGGGCATCTTCATTTAAAAAAAGGCTTTCAACAGAAGCGATGGGCAAATGATTTTCCTCAAAAAGCTTGGCATGATTGAGAAGCTTCGGGATTTCCCTTTCCTTTGCAGCCTCCAAGAGAGCTTTTTTACCCTGCCATACAAATAAAGTGTCGGCAGGAAAATAGTCTACGATAGAACTCGAACCATCGGAGAGAAGGGGAAATAAAAAAGAATAATCAGAAGGGAGAACTCCATTTGAAAGAGTCTCCAAAACATCGTCTCGTTTTTGTTTGGGCACTTCGAGGCTGTCCATCCGGTCTTTGATTTTTAGAGCGGCTTTTTCAAAATCAAGGCCCTGGGGAACGAGACTCAAGCCCACTGGGATGCACTGAAAGTTATCCGCGGCTTGCTGAGAAAGTTGGGTCTGGGGATCAAAAAATCGTATTTCTTCAATGAAGTCTCCGAAAAATTCTAATCGTGCTGGTTTGGGATAAAGCGGACTAAAAATATCGACAGTTCCCCCGCGTACTGAAAAGATACCTGGATCACTGACGGCAGGCTGTCTTTGATAACCCGCTTCAAGGAGAGATTGAACCAAATGGTCTCGATCGACTTCCTGCTCTTTCTCAAGTGAAAGGGTCGCTTTCAAGAAGGCTTCCGGTGTGACATTTTTCTGGAGAAGAGCATCGAGGGTCGTTATAAAAATGCGTTTTGCGGGGTCGTTCAGAGCGTGAAAAAGAGAAGTGTTTCGTTCACAAAGAGTTTCAGGATTTGGTAAAAGACCGCGGTAAAAGTCAAAATCAAGAGGAGGTAAGTAGTGAGTTTTTTCACTGATTACTCGACCGCCTAAGAAATCTAAATTATCGATGGCATTTCTCGCTTCCGAATGAGTTCTAAAAACCACCAGGATAGGTTGTTTAGTTTTTTCCTGAAGCGCGCTCAGAGTCCATGCTTGTGAGAGGCTATCTAATGCAACAAAGTGAAGTCCTAAAGGAGGCAGATCCGAAGACTTAGATATCCAACTGTCCCAGCTCTTACCATTCATCTTTTAGTTCTCGAGTCATCAGATCGGAAACGGCTTGTTTGGGATTCTTACCGTGATAGAGGATCTGATGAATCTGCTCCAAAATGGGCATATCGACTTTAAGAGTTTGAGACAGAGAAAACGCAGATTCAGCCGTGTAATAACCCTCAGCCACTCCTCCTACGGTTTTTAATGTTTCAGATATCGTTTTGCCTTGTCCCAGAGCGATTCCAAAATTTCGATTTCGACTTAAAGGGCCTGTACAAGTCAGAATAAGATCCCCCATTCCAGCTAAACCAAAAAAAGTCATGGGATTAGCATTTAAAACTTTGCCCAATCGCATGATTTCAATCAAACCACGGTTGATTAATGCCGCTTGGGTGTTGTAGCC
>JBJSXY010000035.1:0-2794 GCA_046086625.1 Pseudomonadota bacterium
ACTTTTGTTTGTCCAACTGAAATCACTGCTTTCAACGATGCTCACCGAGCATTCAAGGAAGCAAATTGCGAAGTCATCGGGTGTTCGGTGGACAGCAAATTTACTCATTTGGCTTGGTCAAAAACCCCGAGAAAAGATGGCGGACTCGGGAAATTAACCATTCCTCTTCTAGCGGATATTACGAAAAAGATTGCTCGTGATTATGGGGTTTTGGTCAATGAAGCTATTGCCCTGCGAGGCCTTTTTATCATCAACCCAAAAGGTGTGATTCAATATAGCGTTGTACATGACTTAGGGATTGGCCGTAACGTTGAAGAGACTCTCAGAGTTCTAAAAGCGTTGCAGGAAGTTGAAAAAACTGGAGAGGTTTGCCCAGCAAACTGGACGCCAGGAAAATCAACCATGAAACCCGATCCAGAAAAATCAAAAGAATATTTCCAAAAAGCTTAAAATCTTTTTGGTTTTTTAGGGCGCTCTCTTTGGAGGGCGCCTTTTTATTTTTTCCAGCGATTTCCGCCCTTTTCTAGATTTCGGACGTATTCCATGAAGTTTTCGCGACTATCCAAGTTGTTTTGATTGTGACGATTTCGATTGTGTCCCCCCCCATGCCTTCCCCCATGATGAGAATGTCGAGGCTGCTGAGAACCACCCGGTTGGGAATGTTTATTTTGCCCGCCTTTTCCTGATTCAAATCGTCTATCCGTAGCAGAAGCTAAAAGTTCAGTGGCTAATTGATCCAAAGAAACTTTTTCCATTCGAGAAAGTAAATCGAGTTTACGATAGACCGACTGAGAAACTTTGATGCTTAAAGTTTCAGGATAGGTTCTTGAAAAAATAGGATCCGGAATTCCACCTTGATGGCGGTTATCTTCCAAATAGTCTTCCAACTTAATTTTAAGTTCCCGAATCACTTCATCTCGATTCATTCCCTTAGTCTTACAAGCTGCGACTTCTGCAACTTCTCCGACAAACAACCGTAAGTTTTTGTCGTAACGAACCAAAAAGGTGTAATCGTCCCCTTCTTTGAAGGGAGCAACCGGTTTGGACTGCGCTTCCGAAACAACCACCATTTCGTCCGTCTTTTCCGCTTCTAAAACAGGGGCGGAATCCGGAATGCTTTCCTTAGTTGCTTTTGCCGTTTGTTTAGTGCTTGAGGGTTTTGAAGATTTCTTTTTCGCTGCAGTGGTTTTTTCGGGGACCATCCGTAACTTCCTTTGTTTTGTGTAAATAACTACTTGTCCTTGGTAAAGGACGCTTAGTGCTAGAAAGGTTAAGCGGGAGTTATAGAGGGCTTTGGCTCAGAGCACAAGCTCAAAACATGATTCTTGAAAAATCTATATATTTTAATATCTTGCTTTCAGAAATCCTTATAGGATGTATTTAGTCTTACTTCTTGACTTTGCCCGCCAAAATCCACATAATCAAAAATAACCTAGTTAGACCTTTTTAGTCTAATAAGACTTAGATGGGCCTATATATAGGAAGTGCTTGTTATGATTAAAGTTAATAAAAAAATTGAGTACGGAGTTTTAGCACTTCTTTATTTGAATTCTAAAGAAGATAAGTCAGCAAGTGTAAGGGAAATAGCTGCTAATTGCGGAGTCCCAGAGGCACTTCTCTCTAAGATCATGCAATCGATTAAAGGCGTTGGTTATGTCAGCGCTGTGTATGGAAACCATGGGGGTTACAAACTCACAAAGACCTTAGAAGAAATTAATCTTTTGGGTGTAACTCAAGCGCTGGATGGGCCCATCCAAGTAGCAGATTGTTTACAACCCGGAAATGACAACTGCCCCGCAAAACAATCGTGCACCATTATTGATCCCATGAATGTGCTAAACCAAAAAATTATCGAACTCTTTCAAACCACTTCGTTGCAACAGTTAGCTGTAAAGAAAGAGTTTTCAAATGAAGGAGCGATATTGTCATGAGACTCCCTATTTATCTCGACAATAACTCAACAACCCCCATTGATCTCCGAGTGGTGGAAACCATGATGCCTTACTTAACGGAGAAGTTTGGTAATGCTGCCAGTCGTTCTCATGCTTACGGGTGGGAAGGAGAAGATGCTGTTGAAAAAGCTCGCGTTCAAATCGCAAAACTTATTGGAGCGAATTCAAAAGAAATCGTGTTCACAAGCGGAGCTACTGAAAGCATTAATATCGCCATTAAGGGTGCCTATGAAATGTATGGCGAAAAAGGAAATCACATCATTACCTGTGTGACTGAACACAAAGCGACTCTAGATTCTGCTAAATATGTGGAAAAGCATGGGGCTCACGTAACTTATTTGCCTGTCAATTCGCTGGGACAAATTGATTTAGAAGAATTCAAAAAGGCTCTTACTCCCCAAACGATTCTTGTTTCACTGATGCATGCCAATAATGAAATGGGAACTATCCATCCCATTGCTGAAATTGGAAAAATTACTAAAGAAAAAGGAATTCTTTTCCATGTAGATGCTGCACAAACCGCTGGAAAAATTCCGTTGGATGTTGAAAAAATGAATATCGATATTTTATCGATTTCAGGCCATAAGCTCTATGGCCCCAAAGGAATTGGCGCTCTTTATGTTCGGCGTTCAAATCCTCGAGTGCGATTGGCTCCCGTAGTCCATGGCGGTGGTCATGAACGAGGACTGAGATCGGGCACTCTGAATGTTCCTGCCATTGTGGGATTAGGAAAAGCAGCTGAAATCGCTCTTCTGGAAATGGAAAGTGAATCAAAACGAATTTCCCAATTAAGAGATCGCCTCCACGCTGGAATCACGAAAGAACTGGATGAAGTTTATTTG
>JBJSXY010000036.1:0-2962 GCA_046086625.1 Pseudomonadota bacterium
ATTATTTTTCAAACACTTTTTATCCTTGGATGACACCCACCACAGTTCTTTATTCCACTTACTCGCCTCAACTGTTTTGGCAAAATTACACCGGCATTCCCTACGCTCCTTCATGTAGTTACAGCTGCTACTAAGCTCAAACCTTCTCTCAATTGTGAAATTTTCTTCACATTCAGGGTAATGCTCCATCAAGACGATATAATAGAGGCATAACTAGGCTAGCTAGGTGGCCAGCTGAACGTGTGCAAGGAGCAACCTAATCGTGAGCTTTGTATCGCTCTTAATTTTTGTTTTCCTTTCTTTGACAGGATGCCAGCCGTCTATCCTCTCTCCACCAGACGCTTCAAGAGATATTGCACGAGAAATCAATCCCGTTGTGAGTGTCGAACAAGAGCCGGGTCCTGAAACTCATGAAGTCATTTTGAGTAGCCCTGATTTTGGCCAGGGATATAGTTATCAGTGGGAAATGAGCCAAAATGGGGGCACTACTTATGAGCCTGTTTTGGACGCTGTGGATGCTTTTTGGAATTTAGATTTAAGAACTGTGAAAAGCTCGAATGCGCTTTCACAGGTAAAAGTGCGTTCGGTAGTTACGCCAGTTTCAGGGGGAGCCCCTGTACTAAGTGCTCCGGTCACTCTCACACTTCCCGTAGCAGTTTCTATTACCACGCAACCAGTTTCTCAGTCAGTCGTGGAAGGTTCCGATCTCAATTTGAGTGTGGTGGCTAGCGTGAATTTGGGAACTCTTTCTTATCAGTGGCAAAAAAAGAGTCCGAGTGCTGGGGAAAATTTTGTAAATCTTGATGGTAAAACTTCTGCTGGCTTAACGGTGACTGCAGTTTCTTTGAATGATACTGGCAGTCGGTACCGAGTTATTGTGACTCCCAGTGGGGGAGGAAACTCGGTCGTCAGTGCTGAAGCTCAGCTGACAGTGACGGAGGCTCCTCAATCTCAAGATTGCAGCGGAACTTGGGGTGGCACGGCATCACTCGATAATTGTGGAGTATGTACCGGCGGAACAACCGGTCTTACTCCCAATTCTAGTTGCTCTCAAGATTGCAACGGGCATGGAACACCTACGAGTGGAACAACTTGTGATTGTGAGCCGGGCTATCAATGGAATGACTCCACTTGTGTCATCATCGATGTCGATAACGATGGCGTTAATGCTTATGATGATTGCGATGATAACAACGCTGACAAAACCACCGATTGTTCCTTCACGGGAAGAGGTCCTTCCGGAACTCTCTATCGAGACGGCACGGCTTGTACTCCATTTGGGGAAGCCCAGAGCGAGGGTTTCTACACTTGTGGAGAATTAACGTATCAATGGCAAGACCCGTGGGGGTCGGGGTTCCCCCTAGCCGATGGCTATATGGGCGGTGGATGGTGCTGGGATTCCGGCCACTCCACCAGTTATTTCTATAGACCAAGCGATGGCTATCCTCTCAATGAATGTGCAGGAAATTGGGCTTGGGGAACTATTAACTGTTTCGATATGGATTCCTCCGGAACCGGTTTCTGTTCGCAGTACGACACCAGTGGGGGCACTGCTTATTTCGAAAATGGTTTTTCAGTAACAGGAGTTCGAAATAAAGTTTGTTATAACGGCGGTCTCGGAAACACCCACGAGCTCGATGAAGACGGCACTGGCTTCTGCACTCCAGCCGACAGGTATTACTATCAAGGTGAACTCGCCGAAGTAGAAAATGGCCCATTAGGAAGCCCACCCAAATATTACACGGGCGGAGTCGTCGCCAATACCAAAGTAGGTGAGCTCTGGTACCAAAATGGAAATCTCTTTGAAGGGCTTGGCTCAGGTTACACAGGAGATCAAAGCTCCGTCTCGATTGAAACTGACAAATACTACTATGCGGGTCGACTTGCTCAGTTTGACGACGGCACATTTGGCGAACCTGCTGGACGTTATGTGAACGGTAGTTTAGCCCAAATTGCGAATGGTCCCCAAGGCGATCCTCTACGGTACTACGTTGATGGACAACTCGCAGATGGTTACTACGAAGATTGTTATGTGCAGGGTGAAATAGGTTACTTGGTAAATGGCACAGGCTGGTGTCCTTCAGATGAAACGTATTATATCAGCTCCGTAGCAGTGCCTGGTCTTGATGAAACCGGAACAGGAGTGAGCTCTTCAAATGAATTTTTCGCAAATGCGCAATCCATTGGAACTTATGATCCCGAGACAAATGTCATTTCAATAACCAGTGCCGCAAGTTCCGCTTTCACTTACACCGCTGGAACCAAGAATGTGCGATTTGAAAGTGGTTCATATCTGCCGAGCGGCTCTACTTTAAGTACGAGCTGTGAATCTGGTGAAATCAGTTTCTGGGGAAATAGCTATAACGCTGGTTCAGTTTATGGACGAGTGATTGATTTCCGTGAAAGCTCTTATAACGAAGGAAATGCAGTTTATTGTTGGGCCGCAGGTTTCTCCAATTCTTCAGAAAATAAAGAAAATGGTTCGGTGAGTAAGGATCCGAATATTATGTCCTTTGCTCGGGCCCTTCTGGATCTACGTTCAAAAAACTATGGAACTATCGACCAAGCCGAGTTTTCGGATGTTTCGGAAAACCATGGCACAGTGACTGGAGCTGCGAGCTTTGGGTACACGTCTAAAAACTCTTTTGATGGAGTGGTGGGTTCTGGTTCTGATTTCCGCACCAGTTCGATGAATGAAGGAAACGTGAATGGAGATGCTACTTTTCAAGGCGCTTCGATAAATACGGGAGCTATATTCGGTACTGGCTTATTTGAAAACGGCGCGCAAAATTACGGTGCAGTAAATAGCAATGCAACTTTTAACAATAGCTCGCAGAATTTTGGAACAGTCTTGGGAAGTGTCACTTTCAATGGCTCTGGAACAAACGCTTCTGATTCAAATACATTTTATGTAAATGGAGCAAGAGCCAGTGGTTTTGTAAATCAGAATGCAGATGCTGAC
>JBJSXY010000037.1:0-7725 GCA_046086625.1 Pseudomonadota bacterium
AAGAAAAAGCCGAATCCAAAACCAGCAGTCAAACTTGTGGGGGAGTTTCCGGAACCGCAATCCCCAACAATACTTATGGTTATGGTTTGGGAAATGCCTATGAAGTAGTCAAGTCTCGGTTCCTAAAGCAGCCTTAAGCTCGTAGGATTTTAAAATTTGGTAACGGCTTTCTCTAGGATGGGTTGGGCTTTCGTAAAGAGCAAAGCGAGATATGCGAATTGGAATGGGTTTTAAAACTTCTAAGGCCCTTTCAATTTTCAAATTTTTTCCTCTGAACAAGGTCACATGCGGAACATACAATCGCTCTTCCAATTTACTTCCTAAGCGCTGCACGGTCTCTGCCATTTGATAAAACAAATGAGTAAGCGGGGAGTTTCCCACTGCTCCTGCAACGGTAATGACCCGAGCTTTAGAAATATTCGGAAAAGCTAGAAATCGATTGAGATCAAAAGAAAATGTTTTTAGTTTTGCATGGGATTCTAAAGATTCTAACCACAACCCGACTCGCCCCTCTTCAATCGCTCCCAGAAAATGAAGAGTCAGATGAAAATCCGATTTAGAAATTAACGATTCCCTGGGGAGGCCCAGCGCTTCCTTCCAGCTAAGTTGAAGAGTTTCAAGTTCGGAGACTTCTCCACTTTCTAGGGGAATTCCAATAAACAGTCGCTTAGTCTTCATGGATTAATCCTGCCATTGACTTTCCCGCTCTAAAAGACCTTAATGAATCCATGCTAAAACCTATCGTAACTGTTTTTTTGGCCTTTAGTTTTTTAACCGCCACTTTGCCAAAGCCCGCTTTGGCGAGATCTTTTCACCCAGCGACTGCAATTACAAAAGATCTCGAAAATGCAGTGAACACTCAAATTCGACACGAAATGGAAGCGGCTTACTTTTACTTGGCGGTTGCCAACGTCTTCGAAGAACAATCCCTTTTCGGGTTTGCTCATTGGTACACTGTACAATTTTTTGAAGAGATCACTCATGCGCGACTCATGATGAAATTCTTAGCTGATAAAGGAAATGAAGTTCGCTTGGAAACCCTTCAACCTACCCACGTGAAAAAAGAGATCACGGCTCTGGACAGTGCAAATTTGGGACTCCAAGCAGAGGAGCAACAAACCGGAAGAATTCACGCACTCTATGAACTAGCTCGAACAGCCAAAGCTTATGATTTGGAAAATACCATGGCCTTTTTTGTTAAAGAACAAGTTCAAGAGGAAGCAAGCTTCACTGATTTACAGCAAAAACTGAAAATTGTGGGTAGTTCTCCAGAAGGAATTCTGGCTTTGGATAGAGATCTTTTGGCTCGGCCCATGCCAGTCGTTCAGCCCCTTCCGGTCATTGGCCCGTAACTTCCGTGACTCTTCTTGGAAAGTTTAGCCGCCTCATTATTGTCGATAGACAAGATGGGCACTTTTACTTGGATGCAGGCCGAGAGGGCCGCCTCCCCCTTGTAACGGGCGATACTCCTCCTGGGACTAAAGTTGGAAGCACTCTCGATGTCTTCATTTATCGCGATACCGAAGAAGCCTTGGTAGCCACCCTGAAAAAACCCCTAGTGTGTGTGGGGCAAACGGCGCGTTTAGAAGTCGAGTCTGTTCAACCTATCGGCGCATTTTTGAAATGGGGGTTACCAAAGGACTTGTTCTTGCCTTTCGGAGAGCAAACAAGAGAAGTAAAAGCAGGCGATCAGGTTTTCGTGCATATTTATATCGATAATCAGGGTCGCATCACTGCCTCAATGAAACTTGAAAAATTTCTAGACAAAAATATCGACGCATTTCAAGTCGGGCAGAAAGTAAGCCTTTTAGTTTTTTCAAAAACTCAATTGGGGTTCAAGGCTATCATCAATGGAACTCACACGGGCGTTCTCTACCAAAATGAAATTTTCCAACCTGTTTCTGTTGGGCAGGAACTACTAGGCTTTATCAAACACTTGCGGACAGATGGCAAAATCGATTTGTGCCTTCAGCCCTCAGGCTATCGGGGCATTGATGAATTTAGCCAACGGATTTTGACTGTCCTGGAAAAACACAATGGTTTTCTTCCCGTGACTGACAAATCCTCTGCAGAAACGATTGAAAAACTTTTTGGACTCAGCAAAAAGAAATACAAAATGACGGTAGGCACCCTTTATAAGAACCAACTCATCACTCTTGAAAAAGATGGGATCCGTTTAAAGCGGGTATAAAACCTCAACCCTAAGTCCCCCCAGAGAAGATGAACCGAGCTTGATTTCGGCTTTTTGAGCTTCTGCACAGGCTCGAACAATTGAAAGCCCCAAGCCATGATTGGGAGAATGAATATCTGAAGTCTTTTCTCCGCGGTAAAAGGGCTCAAACACACTGGCCCGCTTCTCTTCTGGAATTCCAGGTCCGTCATCTTCAATAATCAACGCACTTCCTTTTGAGTTTTTAAGAAAGCGAATGACGATACTTTGTTTGGAATACTTAAGGGCATTTTCCAAAAGATTGGTAAGAGTGCTTAAAAAGAGTTCCTTATTCTCTCTTAAAACCAAGTCATCAGATACAGAATCAAGGCGAATTCTTTTGTTTTCTTTCGCGTAAGACTCTTGAAGATCAGACACCACTTGATCAATAGTCTTCCTCACCGGAAAGTTCGTTTTTGTAATCTCCTGTCCAATTCGCTCCACTTCCGCAAGCACAAAGAGACGATTAATGATATTTCGAAGATTCAATGCGGATTGAAGTAGCTTTTGAAAAACATCCACGCAGGCTGCCACATCTTGGGGCGGCTTTCGAACAGCTCTTTCACTTTGAGAAATGACAACGGAAAGTGGAGTGCGGATTTCATGAGAGGCATTTACAGCGAAGTTCTTAAGCTGGGTAAAAGATTTTTCTAATCGATCGAAAAGGAAATTGAAATTTTGAGCAAGAAGCCCGTATTCGTCTTTTTCTTTCGGAACGAGCAATCGAAAAGAAAGATTTTCTGCAGTAAGCTTAGAAGCTTGAGAGGCCAAATCAGAAAAAGGCCGCAATAAAAGCCGAGTAAAGAAAAGGCTTAAGGGGATGATGATTAGAAGAGCTAAAAGACACCCCAGAATCAGCGTTCTTTTAAAGATCGCCAAGTGTTCCAGAATCAAAGAAACATCGTAATAACCCGTTACTTTGTAAACTTTACCTTGGTAGAGCCCTTCCAGTGAATTAAATAACTTTCCCTGTTTCTCATCTAAACCCCGATTCAGCATGAGAATCGGCTCGCCCTTGGGAAATGTGTCATACATCAGTTGGTTTTCTTTCCAAATTCTTAAATACACATGGCGGTAGTGCGGAGTTTCCTCGTGTGCGCTTGTTTGATGGGAGGGCAATTCCAAGTGTTCCCATTCGTGTTTACTGAGTTCCCGAAGGTAGTTCTCCGCTCCTTTCAGCGCGTTGTCGCGAACACGAGAATAAATGAGAAACGAAAAACTACTGAGTAGAACCAAAGAAATCAGACCAAAAATGACAGCAAAACGAACTCGTAGGGTCATGGACAAGTCCCCTCAGGTTTACACAAAACAAACCCACTCGCTCTTACTGTTTGCAACCAAGAGTCTCTTTTTATTTCACTCAGTTTTTTTCTTAAATTAAAAAGATGAACACCGATAAAGTTGGTACCGGGCTCTTCTCGCAACCCCCAAACATTTTCTAAAATCTCTTTTCTAGAAATTACTTTTCCGGGAGCTGCAAAAAACAATTTTAAAATCGAAGCTTCTTTAGGAGTTAGAATGGTTTTGAGTGCCCCTGCGGCGAGCTTGAAAGTATCGGGGTCCAGCTGAATATCTTCAAAACTTAAATTTTCATGAAGGACTCTTTGGGAACGACGAAGAAGCGCTCTCACACGTTCTAAAAGCTCTTCGTAAACAAAAGGCTTCGTCAGGTAGTCATCACACCCTTGTCGAAACAAAGAAAGTTTATCTTGGACTGCCCCTCGGGCAGTTAAAATCAAAACAGAAGGATAAGCAGGCTGTTGTTTTAGATAATTGAGTAAAGTTTCCCCGGGCATATCAGGAAGCATGAGGTCCAAAATAATCAGATCCCAATGATAGGTAAGAAGCTGACGCGCCTTTTCAACTGTGGGAGCTATTTCGACTTCAAACTGGTCATCCCGCAAATTTTCAGCCAAAGGGCCAGCTAGATCAGCTTCGTCTTCAACAATTAAAATTCGGTGGGCCATGGTTTTCTGCGGCGCTTCCTATCTTAAAAGATTCTTAAAATGAACCATAGACCGAAATTTAATAGACTGAAAGTACTTAAACCTTAACTGGAGAACCTTATGAAAAGTCTATTGATTGCTGTTGTTTCATTAGTTTTCTTGAGCGTTGGTGCTCAAGCCAAGACTGCAACATCTAAAAAACCAGCTGAAACCAAACCAGCTGCTCATTGCACAAAAGCTGAAGACCATGCTGGTCACGCGCACGGAGCAGATTGTGGATGCCCAAAAGTAGAAGCTCACGGACATACTCATTACGAACACAAAGATGCAACCGGCAAAGTACATCACCACGTAGAACATGATGGCCACTATGATGAGTGCGATAAGCCACACGGCGCTTAATTAGCAAACAACGAGAAGGAGGGCTTTTGAGGAAACTCAAAGCCCTCTTTTTTTATTTGTCTTCCCAACGCACTAACCGCATATCTTCCCCCCCGTGAGAAAAATGATGAGTTTCAGCTTTGGGTGAATTAAGGCCACTTAAAAACCGTTTCCAAGTACTCTCGTCGGGACAAATACAACCGCCCATGATTCTTCCCGGATAAGCCTTCATCAAATTTAGAAGATATTTTCCTAATCTCTCATAAAGCGCATCCACTGATGAGTTTTTGGCCAAGCGATTCCCATAAGGAGGATTTAAAAGGATGAGAATTTTTCCTGTTCCGGGAAAATCGGGCTTCCAGTTAAAAACATCGCCAGACTGAATAGTGAACTGATCCTCGGACAGGAGTCCTTTCGCGTTTTCACCTAGAATTTGGACTGCTTGTTCATTGAGTTCATTAAAAAGTATTTTGAAGGGTGAAGCCGCCTGAAACTTTTCTTTGAGTTTCCTTCTTAAGAACTCCAAAGTCTTTGGAGGTATCACAGGAAAAAGTTCGCAAGCAAAGGTTCGAGAAAAAGCCCCAGACCCCGCTCCCGAAAAAACGACTCTCGACTCAAATCCAAAGGTTCCAGAGCCTGCAAAAGGAACAAAAACAAACTCGGGGGAAGCGGCAGACGAACTACTCGATAAAATCCATCGGATACAAGCCGCTGCTTGATGTTCGGGCAAAGGGGCCGTAGCAATAAGTTTCGCTTTATATCCTCTTTTATAAAGTGGCTCCCCGCCTAAGCTAACAAGAATACGAAGAAAATCATTTCGAAGCTCCACTCTGAATCGTAGATTTGCTCCTTCAGGGACGTGACTAAGCCCAGAAAATTTGCAAAAATTTTCTCTGAGTTTGGCGGAGCCCGTCGTAAAGCCATTATAAATATCTACTGTCACGTGAACGGGAGCTTCTTTGTTTGTAACCATTTCCTCCCACGGAACTCGCTTGAGAATGGCATCTACTTCGGACCACTGACTGCATTTAGATTCTAAAACCAGCCACTCCACATCGTGAGCAGTGGTCACACGCAAAAGAATTTCCAGACCCTGGCGCCAATCACAGCGAGAAACTTTAACAGTACTCTTTAACATTTGAGCTTTGGGCTCAAATTTATACTTTTGAAAAGGACTTTCGATTATTTGCGAGACTTCGCGGTAGCACTCATACAACCATCCGGGGGCTGGGCGGATATAAAACGTGTGAGGTCTTGCCGTAACTGGAACTTTAGCCTTCATGTCCTGTTAGTGGAGTGGTTTTCCACTGGGCTCCCACTGGACTTTGGGCTCTGGTAAAAACTTTTCAAACTCGTCAATCGTCTCAATAGACACTTTTTCCTTTGGTTCAGTAATACACCATCCATTACGACAATGCTTGCCCCAGTCTTGAACATTTTCGGCTCCCAAAGCTGAGATAACTTTTCTGCCCAAGAGGTTCGTCATGTATTGTTGGGATTCAAGCTTGTTGGGATAATGAAGCTTGACGCCAGCCATGGTCTTAATGGGAAAATCATCGTCACACGTTTCTGCACCACAACTACAAAAAACGACGGGTGCCTCATCCCAGGAAATGTCTTTTAAACACTGGACAATTTCTTTAAAAGTGTTTTTGTCTTTTGGAAAGTGTTCCCATTTCCCTTCAGTAAGTCGAAATCCTAAAATTTTACCAAGGCCAATAGATACGCCATTCGCATGACCCGCAATTTCAATGACCGAACATGCTTTTGGACCTAGTTCTGCTTTTATGGCCTGACACGCTTTGAGAAACTCTTCGGAGTTCTTAGCGATATTATCAGTAAATTTGGGAATGACTTTAATTCGAGAAGTGTTCACCCACCCCTCTCCTTCCACCGAATCTTCGCCTTGAAACAAACATTTCTGAGGATGGCCTAAAATCTTTTTATTGAATTCGATTTCCTCGGGTGTGGATTCGCCGGACAACCCTGGAATATGAACCGGGCCAGTGGGAATTCGAGTCCGATAACCATAGTCGGAATTCCTGAGAATCGTTTTAAGCTCCTGATGCTTGGCAGGATCATCACCAAAAACCAAAGAGGTTAGTTGCGCCAAGAAGATAACTGCCAAATTGAATCGCCACCTTTTCATAGCCCCATGAAAATGCAAAACTGAAACCAGTTTATTAACACTGTATTCCCGGCCAGTGAATACGGCAGCGTTTTTTGATGATCAAATTTGGGACTGTAATAACCCTGACATCTGTTTAAACTTGTTCTTAATTTGTCCTTGTTGAAACCATAAAAGAGCGAGAGAATCTTCCACATGGCTAGTTGGATCAAATCTGTCTTTTTTGGAACGGTAGTCTTCTACCTGGTAGGTTTTTTTTATTTATATCTAACTGGAAGTCTTTTTTATTTTGGGGAAGCTGTTAGTTATGAAGGTTTATTGCGGGTGCTTCGAGGACTCCCCTTTGCGACTTCTCCGAATGGAGTACCGCTTTCGCTAACTCCCTATAGCCCCCTTTTTCTTTTACCCTTGGTAATTCTTGGCAAAGTTTTTCAGTGGCTCGCCCTAGATAAAGTGATGCTTCTGGCTCGAATTCACCAATGTGTTTTACTCATTTTCCTTTTTGTGTCCCTAAACAAAATGCGGAAGTGTTTCTTCCCGCTTGTTTCATCCCCTTCTAGTTTTGTTATGGCTTGCGGGCTAGTTTTTTTTTATAGCCCGGTTATGGAGCTAGCTCTTCGACCTGATACATTTTCATTTCTGTGTGAATGCTGGGCCGTTTTTTGTGTTTTGTCTTTTCTAAGGACCGATCAAAATCGTTTTCTCTGGCTCTCTTCTCTCTTTTTTAGCTCAGCATTAGCATTCAAGCTTAATACGGCAGGAGGACTTCTGGGAGTTTTGGGGTTCTTTCTTTTTTCTAGAGATTGGAAATCTTTTTTCAAGCTTGGTGCGACCACATTTTTGCTAACAGGCTGTTTTTTAGCGGCTCATCAGCTCATTTTAGGAACGGCGTTTTCCGAGAACATTCTTGTTTCGATTCAGAGCCAACCTTGGCATCTCAATGCCGCCATCGAGGTTTATCTTAAGTTGTTTGATCTTTTTATTTTTCCTTTGAGTGTTTTTTTCTTTTTGGTTTTCTTAGGAATTTCTGCATTTGAAGACAAGATCCAAACCCAGCTTTT
>JBJSXY010000038.1:0-10365 GCA_046086625.1 Pseudomonadota bacterium
CGATTCCCCTTTTTGTTGTTCCAATTTTTCCAGCTTTTCTGCTCTCTCTCGCAGCATCGAGATGTTTATGGTAGTCCACAATTAAGTGGCATCGATCTGAAAGCCAAATGCGATTTTCTAAATCAGGGACGCCTGCTTTTCGAAGAACTTCCACTTCTTTGAGAAGGTTTTCAGGATCCACGACAACTCCCGAACCAATCGCGCAGGCAGTGTGGGGATGAAGAATCCCAGAAGGGATTAGAT
This sequence comes from Pseudomonadota bacterium, assembly GCA_046086625.1. Taxonomy (GTDB): domain Bacteria; phylum Bdellovibrionota; class FAC87; order UBA2466; family UBA2466; genus RFNO01. The sequence goes on from JBJSXY010000038.1 coordinate 244, forward strand.
GCAAAATCGTCTGTTTTCCTTCGACCACCAATGTGTGACCTGCATTATTTCCCCCTTGAAAACGCGCGACAATCTCTGCTGATGAAGAATAATAATCAACGATCTTCCCTTTACCTTCATCTCCCCATTGGACACCGATAATGACTACTGCCTGTGGCATTTTACTTCCTTCTTTAATTATAAATAAATTGGCCTAACCGTCAGCATTCCTGGAATTGCCTTCAAAGAATCAATAGCTTTATCAGACGGCTCTGAATCAATGTTGATAAGAGCAATTGCTTCTTTCTTTTTCGGATCTCTTCCCAAGTGCATGCGGGCAATATTGATTCCATGACTTCCTAAAACAGATCCCAAGGATCCTACAACCCCTGGCTGATCCACATTTCGAGAAAATAAAAGATGCCCCTCGGGAATTGCGTCTATATTGAAATGATCAATTCGAACAATACGAGGTTCTTCCTTGCCAAAGAGAGTGCCAGCTACGCTAACTTTTCGTTCACCTTCCACGGAGAGCTCAATCAAACTGTTATAGTCTGGGCATTCAGCTTCAAATGATTCCTCCACTCGGATCCCACGCTCTTTTAAAAGTTTTCTAGCGTTCACAAAATTGACAGGAGTTGACAGAAGCGGGCTCAAAAATCCTTTGAGAACGGAAAGCGTCAGTACTTCCCGATTGTACTGAGATACGGTTCCTGCAAAGTGCACTTTAAGCTTTTCTGTTTTTTGAGGCGAAGCTATTTGAGCTAGGAATCCACCGAGTCGCTCCGCAAGAAGCAAATGCGGTTTCAAGACGCTCAATTGGTCTAAAGAAATACTGGGTACATTGACAGCATTTTTTAAAACGCCTTCAGTAACATACAAAGAAATTTGTTCAGCGGCCTCAAGGCCCACTTGAACTTGCGCTTCGTCGGTACTGGCTCCTAAATGCGGAGTCATGACAACGTCCTGTCGTTTCAAAAGAGGCGAATCGGTCGGCAGAGGCTCAGTCTCAAAGACATCTAAAGCGGCTCCCGCCAAAATTCCGTTGTCCAGAGCTTTAGCCATGGCGACTTCATCCACAATTCCACCGCGAGCACAGTTAATCAGATAAGCCCCACGCTTCATTTTTTTGAAAGCTGTTTCATTGAGGAGGTGTTTGGTGGATGGAATCAAGGGAACATGAATGCTGATGTAATCAGAAACTTCTAATAGCTCATCAAAACTTTTAAGTTCGATGCCTAATTTGGCTGCCGACTCCGCACTGACATAAGGATCATGAGCGCAGACCTTCATTTCTAGTCCCAAGGCTCGAGAGGCTACGACCTTTCCAATGTTCCCAAGCCCCAGGAGTCCCAAAGTTTTCCCTCGAAGCTCATTCCCTTGAAAAAGTTTTTTTTCCCATTTTCCAGCGCGAAGCGAAGCGTCTGCTTGCGGAACGTTTCTCGTAACAGAAAAAAGAAGTGCCAGGGCATGTTCAGCAGTGGTCACGATGTTGCCCGTGGGGGCATTCATCACGATCACTCCTTTATCAGTGGCAACGGGAACATCCACGTTATCGAGCCCAATCCCAGCTCTCAAAACAATTTTGAGTTGGTTTGTTTGTTCTAACAAATCTCTATCCACTTTAGTTCGAGAGCGAACGACTAGAATATCTGTGTCTTTAATTTTTTCTTTAAGGGCTGGCCGTTCCAAAGCAGAATGTACTTCGAGTTGAATCTGCTGAATCTTTTTCAAAGCGTTGATGCCTTCTTCAGAAAGGCCATCTGCAATGAGCACCTTCACTAAATTAGCCATTTTTCCCACTTTCTAGGAATGATTGAGCGGCTTGTCCAACACCTTTACCAAATTGAAGTGAGTGACCTAACTTTTTCAAGGTGATTTCAAGAGCGCCCAATACAGAAATCATATCAAGTTCATCAAACCAGCCTAAGTGAGCCACTCGGAATATTTTTCCCTTAAACTGATCCTGACCTCCAGCAATCGTAATTCCAAATTCATCTCTCATGATTGAAATAATTTTTTTGCCTTCTGGAATAGAGGGTGGAACCCAAACAGAAGTGACTGAGTTCCCTGGAGTTTTAGCAAAGAGCTCCAAATCCATGGCTTGAAGTCCTTTTCGAGTTGCTTCGGCTAGCCTTTGATGGTGCTTGAAGATGGCTGGAAGCCCTACACTTTGCATATTCTTTAAAACCAAATCCAAACCACAGATTAAGCTAACGGCTGGAGTCCAAGCGGTTTCACCATTGAGAGCTGCTTTATCTTCGGCTTTCAAACTGTAATAAAAATGGGGGATATTGGAGCGCTTTCGAGCTTCTTGAGCTTTTTGAGAGAGGGCCAAAAAAGCAAGTCCTGGGGGCAACATGAAAGCTTTCTGACTGCCGCTGATGACCGCATCTAGTCCCCAGTTATCCATAGGAAGATCACACACACCAAGAGCTGTAATTGCATCCACGACCACTAAAGCATCGCTATGTTTTTTTACTACTGCCGCAATTTCTTTGACCGGGTGAAACACACCGGTGGAAGTTTCAGAAGCTTGAAAAAGAACTGCTTTTGTTTGCGGATGAGCCTTTAAAAGCTTTTCTATTTCTTTGGGGTCGGCAGCTTGTCCCCACTCTACTTTATAAACGTGAGGTACTAACCCAAAGGCCTGCGCAAGCTTGGTCCAACGTTCTCCAAATTTACCGCCATCGATGACAATCACTTCATCTTTTTGAGCGAGGCAATTAACGATGGTGGCTTCCATGGCACCACTTCCTGAAGCTGCAAATAAGTAAGTGGGCTGAGTGGTTTGAAAAACAAACTGCAGGCCTTTTCTCACTCTTTCTAAAATGGCAATAAACTCTTTAGTCCGGTGGTGGAGAGTCGGTTTACTCATTTCGAGTAGGACTGCTTCAGGAACCGGCGTGGGACCTGGCGCAAAAATACGAAGCTTTTCAAAGACTGGATGTTTCATAGTAATTTCGATTGGTTAGGTTCATGAGTCGGCACAAAAGGCTATTGGAGGGGGAAGTGGACGTCAAGAATTAATAAAAAATTAATAAAATCAATAACTTAAAAAATAGCACTTGCTTTCGTGGCCAGGTTCAGGCAATATAACGCATCTCGTCAATTTGATGTGCTCGCGGAAGTTGGGTCGGGTTTGCCAAACAATTATTTTGGGGGTGTTAATGTTAGACAATGTAACTGCGTTAGAAACCAATAAAGTCATCGCTATCAAATCAAAAAAATCTAAAGAAGTTTCCGTAAAAGATCTCTGCCAAGATGAAGATATTGCCACTCTGTTTCGCTTAGTTTGTGAATATGATCTTCGCAAACAAGCTATCGCGGCCCTAGAAAAGCGAATGTTCAATATTAAAAATATGTAATTGAAAGGGAGCTCGATGAGATTCTTTTTGATTTTAATTATCGCTAGCGGAATGAGTTTTGGGGCCTCGAAGCCTCTTCCAATGCAGAAGCTAAAACTCAAAAGAAAATCTCTCACTACTGCGCAGCTCTTTAATAAAGGTCCGTTCATGGGATGCGCTACGTTAGCAGCTCCATCAATGACCGTTTATAACTAGAAAATTAAAATCCCCAGAGGCTCTAGGTGAAATCACCTGATCGACTCTGGGGATTTTTTTGTTAGGAGTTTACTGAAATTCTCTAAGCGGCTTCTTCTCCCTCTTTTTGTTTTGTTGTACCGCCAATCAAGTCCATCGGTCGTGTCATAGCGAAGAACTGGATATTAAGCTGATAAACGGAATCAGTGGGGTTGTGAGTTTGGTTACTCGCAATTCCCAATAACAGCTCCTGAATTTGCCTTCTGACCTCTGCCACCTTCTCCATAGGAAGACTCAAGGTCATGCTTTCAAAGTCCTGAGTTTCAGGCCCTTGAGTATAGAGTGATTGAGCCGCCAGTTCCGCCATTTGTTCGTAATGAATCTTCTGGCTGAGCGCAGCTGTTTGAGAATCGATTTCAGTTGAATCGACTGCTTCGATCATGTCACCCTTACAAGACACAAACTTTAATTTTTGGAGAAGAGCAATTGATTCTTTTGCTTCTTCTTCAGAAATTACAGGTACTAAGCTCTGTGCGATCACAGCGGGTTCGTTTTTCATGGCTCCTTTTTTCACCATTTCACGAATAGCTGAATGATACCACTGATGGTAATAGTCATAGAGCTCAGGAATAAGCGTTTTAACTTTAAAAAGTTCTCTTAAATACATGAGCTTTGCTTCGAATACTTTTTTGCGAGGCAAGTGCTCACATTGATTGTGTTCCACCATGTAACGGAAGAACTCTGATTCGTGATTATCTAAGCGAAGCCCTTTTGCAAATTTTGCAATGGCATCAAAGCTCAAATTGCGTTTACCATCCATCACCAACTTTAAATAGTTGGGTGAACCAAAGCCCGCTGCTTTAGAAAAGTTTCTAAAAGAGAATATCGGATCAGCTTCTTTGAGCTGACGATAACGATCCTTTAAGAAGTCTCGATAATCTGAAAAATTATAGATGTTAGATGCGATAGTCACAGCTTCCCCCTTTTACAGGTTAAAAAGTTAAGTCCCCGTTTGCAGAAGAGAGATTGCAACGGATTTGCCAAAGTTTCGAAATTGGATGCTTTAAGAAAACATCGTGATTACAATGGGTTGTGGCATTGTTGACGGGTGGTATTCTCTTTTACACGCGTACACTGCGAGTGATGGAAAACTGACAGGGATTTCTAAGTTCTTGAAATCACTGTATCCAAACTGTATCGACTCTTTACAGAGGCCAAAATCAACATGAATAGCTTTTCGTGGGAAACTTTTCTAGAGCAGTTAGGAGGCGAGAAACGCATCCATTACTCGCTCGAGAACCTATTTGGAGCGCTGAAAGATGCCGGCCATCCCGAAAAAACTGTCAAATCGTTGATCATCGCCGGCACAAACGGGAAGGGCAGTGCGACACTTTTCTTGAGTCAGGCCCTCAAGCTTCACGGGTATCGAGTGGCGACTTATCTTTCTCCCCATCTCCAACACTTGTGTGAAAGGTTTCAAGAGGGGCTGGTGCCTTGGTCTGTTGGCCGTTTGGAGGGATGGGTGCGGGCCTTGGCTCCGCTAGCTGAAAAATGGAAGCTCAGCTACTTTGAGTTTTTAACCCTTATTTTCTTTGTTGACTCGGCTCAAACCAAACCAGACTTCAATATCTTAGAAGTGGGAATGGGCGGTCGATTAGATGCGACTAATGTGACCAATCCCAAAGGGATTGTGCTTACGAACATCAGTTGGGATCATGCGGATTATTTGGGTGATACTTTAGAGAAGATCCTAGGAGAAAAGATGGGAGTCTTACGTTCTGGGGTTCCTGTGGTCAGCGGACTTAGGGAGCCTGAGTTACGGAATCATCTACAACGAGAATGTGAGCGATCACAGTGCCCTCTATATTTTACGGATTCTGTTTCAAGAAAAGTCATCCAAAAAAGTTGGAGCGGACAAGAAGTAGTAATTGATGGTCATTCTTTTTTTCTAAAGAATCCCTCTACTGGAGCCCTAGAAAATGCTGTGGGGGCTTATTTATTCTTGCGAAAGTTATTTCCCGAAATTTCAATTTCAACTTTGCAAGCAGCTTTCAAAGAAATGAAAAATCCAGGACGTTTGGAAGTGGTTCAAGAAAATCCTCGAATTGTTTTATCTGGAGACCACAATGTTGCCGGTATTCAGACCCTCACCGCGACACTTCGTGAGCTGAGTGCGAAAAATATTTATGTGCTCTGTGGATTTGGTCCCGATAAAGATGCAGCTCAAATGATTGAGGAACTAAAGCCATTTTCTCGAGAGTTAATACTTACTCGCGTTCCAAGAGCTAGAGGAACTTATAACCAAACTTATAAAACGTTAACTCAATATGAAGAAGATCCGCAGAAGGCATTTGAAGAACTGAGGCAGAAGCTCAAACCGACGGACACATTACTAGTGACAGGGAGTCTATACTTAGTCGGAGAGCTCCGAGGGCTTTTTAGACCTATCGATTCCGTCTAGAGTTTCTTCTGAAAGGGAGTGCTTCTTCACTATTACTAGATGATTTAGAGGCAATTCCTAGATCAGCTTGTTTTACAGATTCGAGTGATCCTAAAGCAGCTTGTCTTGCAGACTGTGATAAAGACAAACTTACTAGAGAAAGTAAAATCGCAACAATGCTTGCAGCAGTTGCAAATTTAGTAATAAACAAGGTTTTTGGCGCAGGTTGCGCAGGCCTTAAAAATTCATTCGTATCTAACTCAATACTGGGAGGTGGTAACTGATTCTTTTTTGTTTGCTCAACTAACAAAGCAACAGACTCAGAAAGTTGTTTGATAGCAGCCCACGAATCTTCTGAAGAAGAAACAGGCTCTGGGGTAGGTATTTCTGCTTCTACTTTTAATTCCGCTTCTTTCTTAGCGCGAGGCTTTCGTGGTTTTCTAGGTTTTTCTACAATTGCTTCGATTTCTTCTTGAGGAATAGCTTCGGCTACGACTTCGCTATCAGTTTCAGCCAGCAATTCAGCTTCTTCTGATTCAGCTTGATTCGAATCTTCAATGGTCAGAGTCGTTTGTGTATTTTCAAGCTCGGTTTCAGTTAATTTTTTTCGACGACCCATAACCCCACCCTTCCAAACGGCACTCTGGCCGACGGTCTCTAAAGCAACGTGTATGCCATGAGAATTCAGGCTCACAAGGGGAGAAAGGGCTATAAAACGTGACAAAATCCGTCACTTTTAAAGCGGAAAATGTACTGAAAACAGCAGCTTACAAGACTCCTCGTTTCTCTTGATCTCGTTCAATTGAACGGAAAAGAGCTCCAAAATTGCCTTCACCAAAGGAAAGATGATTCTTACGTTGAATAATTTCAAAAAAAATAGGGCCAATCAGATTTTGTGTGAAAATCTGAAGAAGGTAACCTTCCTCATCGCCGTCAACTAAAATGCCCAGCTCTTGAAGCGTTCCTTTATCTTCAGTTACATGGGGTACTCGCTCAAAAACAGTTTTGTAATAATCGGGTTCTACTTCCAGCATTGAAACATTCGAAGATTTTAATTCCCGAAGAGAGCGAACAATGTCTTGAGTTAAAAGGGCCACGTGTTGAATTCCCGCTCCTTTATATTCTCTTAGGTACTCATTAATTTGAGATTTCTCATCGCTCGCTTCATTGATGGGAATGCAGAAGCTTCCATCAGGAGATCGAAGAGCATAGGAAGTCAGTCCAGTTTTCTTTCCCTTGATGTCGAAGTATCGAACTTCCGTAAATCCGAAAATATTTTTATAGAAGTTAGCCCATTGATCCATGGTTCCAGACGGAACATTATTAGTGAGGTGATCAATGACTGCAAATCCCTTGGTTTTGTAGGCCATTTCTCCTTTAATCACCGTTTCAAACCCGATCTCGTCATAACATTTTCCGTCTTTGTAGTGATCGATAAAGTAAATAAGGCTATCGCCTATTCCATAAACAGCTGGGATCGGGTGACCTTGCTTGTCCTGATAGTCACCTTCTGTGCAAGGTTTTGCTCCTCGAGAAACCGCTTCTTTAAACGCTTCTTTAGCATTTTTCACTCGCCATCCCATGGAACAAATAGAGGGACCGTGTAAATCACAAAATCTAGAAGCGAAACTGTTAGGTTGTGAATTTAAAAGCCAATGAATGTCATGTTGTCTGTAGTAATCAACTTTGATTCGAGTGTTTTGTTTTAGTTTTGCAAATCCCAAATTGGTGAAAAGTTGATCCAGCGTCTGGGGTTTGGGACTAGCAAATTCAATGAATTCAATACCCGCCAACCCAACTGGGTTTATATTTTTTGTTTCCAAAGGATGGGTCATTAAGAACCTCCAGTTTTTCTCTTATTTTGAGGCCAGATTCTAAAGATTGCCAGTACATATCGCAATAATTGACTATACTTTAGTCAGTTTCATTTCGAGCTGAATTAACTCGAAACTAGAAGTGATTCAACGCTTCAGGTAAACTTAAGAATAAAGGGGAGTCCATGAAGATGATGTTTAAGCTTCTGGGTTGTATTTGGGTTTTAACTTCTGCAACGATGGTTGCAGAGACCATGACGAGTTCTCCTGCGAATCCTCCCAGCGGAGGGGGAATGAATAAGGGAACGGTCACTTCCGATTCAGTCCCAAGCTCTTCATTTCCTGCGCCGTTAAGACCCAACGGATATATTCAAGCCATTGATCCAAACTTCTTTAATCCGCCCAGCGATAATAAAAACACACCTTCCGTTCTTTCTCCCAAGGGACGTGAATTTGATGCCGACCCTGATTACAACTCTGAACAAAGAGATGAATGGCTTAGGAAGTGTGCTCCTTATAAAGACCAAGACTCCAAACTCTATCGGGAATGTTTTTACAGAGAAAAAGGCAGAATGCGTCTAGAACTGCGCGAAAAGTTTGATGCGGTTGAGAGACGGCAAGGGGGCAAGGGGAAATCCCTACAAGACTTAATTCAATCTAATCCGTCTAGTGGTGGGTTTGACTGACGAAAAGAGGTTGAAGAAGGGCCCCTCCCTTGGGTACTCTAACTTCTTATGTCGCTTAAACTCTCTCATATCGCAATTGCTTGTCCTAAAATTCAGGAGGTAGCAGACAAACTTCAAGCTCTCTTTCTTGAAATTGAGAGCGAACACGAAGTACCATCTGAAAAGGTTCGGGTGGCGATGCTGCCATTAGAAGTGTCTGATGATGTTTGCCTTGAGCTACTAGAACCCCAAACAAGCGATTCACCTATTAGTAAATTTTTAGAAAAAAAGCCTCAAGGGGGGATTCATCACTTATCCTTTGAGGTAGCTAATTTAGAAGAATGGCTAAAGAGAATCGAAAACGCGGGTATGACTATTCTCCCTCCTGGTATTCGAAAAGCGGCTCGCGGTCGTGCACTTTTTATTCATCCAAAAAGTTTGGGTGGAATTCTCGTTGAATTAGAAGAAATAGAAACTCTATGAACAATCGATTTGATCAAGTCAGTCCGGCGCCGCCACTCACCACCAATTCTAAGGTTCTCATATCCACTTGTGTGGCAATGTATTTCATTGATTTTTTTCTGACCAATCTCGGGTTTCGCCCTGGGGGTCTTTTTCTAACCGATATTCTGGGTTTAGTTCCTGCACGTATTATAAATGATTACTGGTTTTGGCAGTTTGTGACTTACATTTTCATGCACGGAAACCCCCTGCACCTATTGTTGAATATGCTGATTTTGTGGTTCTTTGGAGCTGAAATTGAGTTCAAGTTGGGTAAGAAAGGATTTTTAATTTATTTTTTTATTTGTGGCATTGGAGCCGGTGTCTTTAATTTCTTGGTGAATTCTCTCTTTTTAGATGTCGCCCGGGCGTACACGCCCATTATTGGTGCGAGTGGCGCTATTTTTGGAATTTTAGCTGCTTTTGGAATCTTTTTTGGTGAACGCTATATGTTGGTCTTCTTTCTTTTTCCCATGAAGGCCAAGTATTTTGTTTTGGTTATGGCGGCGATTGAACTGGTGACTGGAGTTCAAGCCAGAGCTCAGGATAATGTTGCTCATTTTGCTCACTTGGGAGGAATGGGAATTGGAGCTCTCTATATTTATTTGAGATATTTTCGTCCGAAGAGTGGAAAAGGAAACGGAAAAAACAAAGAAGCCGAACGGGAACGTCTTAAGCGTCAATTCACTCTGATTGTGAATGAGAATAATAGCGATAAACCCGATTCCGATGGACCTCGTTGGAATTAATTAATCTTTTTGATTCGGATTTTTTCCTGAGAAGTCGATGTAGTTTGACGAGAAGTCTTTTCCATTAATGCAATATTTAACTACTTTTTTTAATTCTTCTTCAGTCACAAAGGTGCCATGCATTCTCTGAAGGGGGACTGCAGGACGAGTCATCAAACAGTCTCCGCGTCCGATGAGTTCCTCGGCGCCGGACGTATCCAAAACTGTTCGAGAATCGATTCCAGAGGGAACTTTGAACGCTAGTCGTGATGGAATGTTTGCTTTGATTAATCCAGTAATCACATCTGTAGAAGGACGTTGTGTTGCTATCACCAAGTGGATCCCAGCTGCGCGAGCTTTCTGCGCTAGTCGAGTGATGGCTATTTCCACTTGTTCTCCGCCAGACATCATCACGTCTGCTAATTCATCTACTACGATTACAATAAAAGGGAG
>JBJSXY010000039.1:0-2849 GCA_046086625.1 Pseudomonadota bacterium
CCAGAAGGAATATTTGTAAAGAGCATTACTCTGTATTTCTCTGAGAAGGACAGCACTCTTCCTGTAACCATACAGTTGCGACCCACCATAAATGGATATCCTTCACCATCAGTAAGCGTTCCTTTAAGCACAGTCACTCTACTGCCATCACAGGTCAGTACTGGATTGGTTGGAACCACTACAACTCCTGTTGGCACAACCTTTACCTTCAAGAGTCCAATCTATTTGGAGCCGGGTGAACACGCTATAGCAGTAACAACTAATAGCAAGAAGTATGTGTTGCGAGCAAATACCACCGGAGTCAATCTGGTGAATGCAGGAAGAAGCAACAATCCGCTGATTGGAACCCTGTACCAACCACAGACAATAGGCCCAGCAGCACAAAACTTGAATACAGATATCGCATTCTCTATAAGTCGCTGCGAGTTTGTTTCAGGGTACGCATCAGGAAGTGCTACCTATACTGGCTTGGATGTTACAAACTGTCAAGTGGTGAAGGTGTATGTTCCACAAATTATTCCCACAAATTGTTCTGTTGGAATGGCATTAGGTGGAGTGTCCATACAAAACAATCAAAACAACTATTGGGGCACTGTGTTTACTTCGTCTCAAAGTATTGTGTTTACGCTTCAACGCCCAAGCAAAACTTATATCTCACCAGTTATTGATACTAGTTTGTTCTTTGGTGTTGGTGCACAGATGATTGCCACAAATGCTTCCACCGCCAATCCAACTTCTGCGTATGTAAGCAAAGCAGTGTCGTTGCCTGATGATTTGGTGTCTAATGGAATATTTACAACAGCGGATGTGTGCTGCCCATACGGTTCTGTGGTGAATGCGTATGTTAGGTGGTCTGAGCGTGGAGAGTCGGATTTGTTCACCAAATCGTGGGTAGCCATGCCTGCTGTTGGTGGATTGGGTAGTCCAAAATATCCGTTTATTCAGGGGTCAAATCTATCCAGAAGCGAGTTTGATTTCCGCCCAACCCAATGGGCGTGGTTCAACAACCGTTCATCGGTTCCCAATATTAGATCGTACCAGATCAAACTAGTATTCACCGTGGATTCTGCGGTTCTTAGTGGAGCAAGCAAAACCTATTCTAAACTGCCTGCTGTAAAGAACTTTAAGATGTCTAGCATAAGGACTGTATGAAGCCCAAATATGTAAAAACTTCCGATGGGCGTGGGGTTCTTCTGAACGACCTAAATATTATAAACGCAGCCAAAGAAAAAGAAGAACTCTATACTGCCATACAGACACTAAAAACCCAGATAGATATGTTGCAGCAGAGAATTTCTAATTTAGAACAGACACAAAAGGACTAAAGTATGCCCGGAAGCACAGGACCAGACATCAACACATACTCTATTCCAGAAGTACAACTGGGAGACACTTTTAACTTTTGGAGAGATGCCACCAATACTGGCATATACAAACTAAACAAACTGCGTGTCTACGATATGGTGGACACTGGTTCTATTGGAGTTACTGCAACTGTTGGTGGTTTGTGGAGTGTTTCTTTATCCCCAACAGTATCAACAGGACACACCTTTAGTTCTGTTATCAGATTTACTAGTGGAATCAGTAGTGCAGGTGTGTACACCAGTGCAGGATTAACGGTTGATAATGATGCAAATATTGCAGGCGGGTTGACAGTTGGTGGAAACGGTTTTGCTACCAGATTTACTGCATACGGTGCTGGTTCTATCTCAACAAATACTGCTTATGGTCTGTGTTCTCTTAACTCAAACACCACAGGATACTCAAATGTTGCTGTTGGAACCTGTGCTCTGTTTGCAAATACTAGTGGCTGCTGTAATACTGCAATAGGACAACACGCACTTAAATCAAACACAATTGGTTTGAGAAATATCGCTATTGGTTCAGCGTCTCTGTGTAACAATACTTTGGGATGTTGCAATATTGCTATTGGTTCTGATGCTTTGTGCTGCAACACAAACGCATCTGGAAATATTGCTATCGGTGACTGTTCTCTGCGAGGTAACACAGGAGGTTGTTTCAATACTGCTGTTGGAGTCAATACTCTTCCTGTAAACACTGTTGGGTGTAGGAATACGGCTATTGGATACGCTGCACTGAATGATAATACCACAAGTTGTGGAAATACCGCTGTGGGATACGAGGCACTATTGTGTAATGTAGGTAATTACAACACCGCTGTTGGTGCTCAGGCTTTGACTTGCAATATTACAGGCATTGCTAATACTGCTGTGGGTTGTGCCGCACTAAAGAGAAATTGCGGGTCTTACAACACGGCAATTGGTGCTGAAAGCATGGTTTTCAATACTTCTGGTGAGTCTAATACCGCTATTGGACAGAGTTCATTGTACTACAATAACGGAAATGAGAATACTGCTATAGGAGCACAGGTACTTGGTCAGAATACCACCGGTTGTTGCAATACTGCTGTGGGCAGTTATGCAATGCAAAACAATACATCAGGCTCCAATAACTCTGCTCTTGGTTCTTGCTCTTTGTTTACCAATACAACTGGTAAATGCAACACTGCTATAGGAACTTGGGCATTGTATTACAACACTACTAGTGGAAATGTTGCAGTTGGAACTTGTTCTTTGTATGCTAATACCACAGGACAGTACAATACAGGTGTGGGTACTTGTTCTCTGGTGTCTAATGTTAGTGGACAATACAACACCGCAGTAGGTGTTATTTCTTTGGCATCTAACACCACAGGTATTTGTAATACTGCTGTGGGTGCAAGTGCGCTTACAAGCAATGTTAGTGGAACAAGAAATACTGCTGTGGGTGCAGGTGCAATGCAGTGGAATACTAGAGGTATTAACAATACTGCTGTTGGCGGTGGGGCA
>JBJSXY010000040.1:0-2486 GCA_046086625.1 Pseudomonadota bacterium
CAACTCGGGGGCTTGCCCATTTGCTCTACTTGCGCATTTGGCCTCACCGTGCACGGCGCGGCCCAGCTGCACCGGATCCCTGCGCTCTCCGCGGCACGATGTGGTCGGAAAATCGCCACCGCCGGGAGCGAGCCACCGCCCAGAAATGAATTCGGTGGCTTGAAGGTCTCCCTGATGCGATTCAGTCGGGCATTCCGTCGTATTACATGCCTGCTCAGTGGGAGATTTTAGTTTGATTGGAATGGGCAGTATCGTTTTGGATGATGCTGAGCTTGGTGATTATGTTTTATTGGGAGCGGGAAGTTTGGTCACCCAAGGAACAAAAATTCCACCTAGAAGTAAAGCATTTGGGCGACCGGCTAAAATAGTTGGAACTTTGACCGACGAGGAAATTAAGTTTCTTTCTTCAAGTGCGGATCATTACGTTCGATTAAGCCGAACGTATCTATCTTCCACTGGCTCTTTTTAAGTTTCAGGGTCACCACCCCTATGCAGCAAAAAACAAAACAAACGGGTGGCAAGATCCGCAAACTTGTTACGGTACCTACGAAATAAACGATGAGCCCTACAAATAAGGGTATGAAACATTGCCGACTTCTTAACTTCAAGACCTCATGAATAGGGATCTTGTGTTGAAAAGCTGGATAGAGATTAAACAAACTAAAAGGTGACAAGAAAAGTCCGGCCAGAACCCCATCGAAAAGAGCTGCTTTCATAATGGGATTAGGCGATGTTTGCATCATTTCGGAAAGCAAAACGAAGAAAGGCGACGCAAGTCCCCCAGTCAAAAAGCTTATCACAAAACCCGAAAGTAAGTTGAAGGGAACAACTGTTGTGGGATGTTTTCTAGGGTCGCAGATGGCGAGCACTAAGTCCAGAACTCCAATTTTGGAACTGAATGCAGCTGTAAAAGCAGAAAGTAACAACGCAAAAAGAGGGCCTCTCCATCTTTGAGAAATAGCTCGCCAAGACTCAAGCTTGAATCGACTAAATTCGACGAGCAAAAAAGCTAGCGCGATTCGAGTCAAAGTTGGAATGTTTTTGCTTTCTGGCAGTAAAAAGGACACCGTTTCAATGAACAAGACTACAAAGAAATATCTTTTGAAGTGTTTGATCTGCCAGATAATGGGTTGTCGACTGGGAATTTTAGGAACAAGAGTTGAAAAGAGATAAAAAATTATTGCAAAAGAAAAATATCGTGGGGTCAAAAAGATCGCAAAAAAAGAATAGATATTTGAAAAGTCGAGACCTAGAAAGAAAAGACTTAATGTCAGAATGATCATTTGCGAATTGAAAAACAAAGTTAGATTTTTGATCTGATGTCCTAGGGAGAACAGCAAAGGGCCTATTAACGTGTAGAGCAAGGGATTCCAGATTCCAATTAAGTTTGAAATAAAGTTATTTACCAGTGCTTCTATTTTGGTCGTTGCTGTCCTAGCTTGTGTTCGTTCCGAAATATTTCTAAGAGATACCCAAAGCGAGAATAAAAGAAGCCCCGAAAACATTCGGTCGGTTGTAACAATCTCTACCAAACTTCTAGGAAAAAGTTTTAAAAGTTGTATGAGATTGAGGCCACTCATAAACAAGAAATAGATTAAAAAATATAATAACTCGCTATTTTTGGACGCTCGAAAAGGGATCATTATTATAAAAAGAATAAGAGGCAAAAAACACAAAGGCAGAGGAAACTCTGTCGAGTATTGTTCGCTCAAGAAGGAAGATGTTGAACCCGATTTGAAAATTTCAAACCCGATAGTCCATTGAGCAAAAAGATAAAAGCGAGTTGAATGATTTTCTTGCGCTTTTAACACGCAGGGAGAGCGGTTGGCAGAGTCTTGAGCGGTTTCGGGTAGAGCCAACTGGCCGATAAACCATTGTTCCAGAGGTGAGTTGTCATTCGCTTTAAGTTCGCTGCAAGAAGCGGAGATTTTCTTAAGAGTGTCGAGTGACTGATTGACCTCTTGCTCAAGGCGACGCGTAGCCACGTCCCTCTGAGAGAAAGGAACCCCTTGAAGCAAAAACACGATAGTTGCAGATGCAACAAACCAGTGGATGATGGATTGATATCGAAACATAGTTATTGAAAACAATGTTTCATTTTAACTTATTCTTCGACAATTCCGTAGTAAGTCAGTCCTAAATGATTGATCAGTTCCTCGCCACCCATGAATCGAAGGGTGTTGTGAAGCTTCAATAATTGAACTTGCAGGTCGTGTTCTGGTTTCAGGCCCGGCGCTGCTAGAGGGCTTTTGAAATAAAAGGATAGCCACTCTTGAATTCCGTACAGGGACGTGCGCTGAGCTAAATCCATAAACAAAGCCAAATCCAGTACAATAGGAGCAGCCAAAATGCTGTCCCTACATAGGAAGTTGACCTTGATTTGCATTGGATAGCCTAACCAACCGAAAATATCGATATTATCCCAACCCTCTTTGTTATCTCCCCGAGGTGGATAGTAATTGATTTGCACTTGGTGGTGAACATCA
>JBJSXY010000041.1:0-3691 GCA_046086625.1 Pseudomonadota bacterium
TCTAACGACTTCCGCGCAGTCTTTGGCATTTTCGCCTCCGCAAAAGTGATTAAAGAGTGTGCTTCGAAGAAGCGGATCAAAGGGAATCGGCGTCTTTAGCAATTTGTTTAGGATTCCTGAGCCCAAAGAAACGAGCGAAGGGGATCCCACTAATTTGAACAAAAAATAGGCTTGGGTGAGCTCAAAGGTGCTCTTGGACCGAAAAGCTACTTCAGTATTCTGGAACGGAATTTTCATACAATTGCTATAGGTTAACTGACCCCGAGCTACTTTAAAATAGCTTGAATAAATCTTTAGTTGCAATTTTCTGACATTCTGGGGTAGGACGGGGGCACAAAAATCCACAAAGGGGGCTCTTTGAAGAGCAGGCTAAACGTTCGTAAGATTGGTTTAACCTTAATGACTGCGGGATGTTTGTTACAGACTTCCTGGTCTTGGGCGATGGTCGGCGCTGAATTCGATTGGCGCTCGGCTGAGTCACGAATGGCTGGTGATTTGTGCGATACGGCCGATCACGATTTTGATGGATTCCGTTACGGCGAAAAAATTCCCCACTGCCGAAGAAATGTAAGCATTGAAACTAAACGACAAGTGGCTCACGACTTCGGTATTTTCGATAACTACCAAGACTTTGAGATTGATCACTACATTCCGCTTTCAATTGGCGGAAGCAATGAACCTGCTAATCTATGGCCCTTACCCGTGCCTGTTGCTCGTGCAAAATGTGAACTTGAGGGCCGAGTTCATACCCAAGTAGTGAAGGGTGAACTCAGTCAAGAAAAAGCGATTGAGCGAATTCGTGGTTGGAAAGAATTCATTAATCTAAAATAGTTTTTAATCGATCGCTTTTTCCACAGCGTCTTTGATCTGCGCTTCTACTTTTGAGTTCCAGGTTCCCGAGCTTTTGAAAACCACATTTAGATTTTTATCCAAGACGTAAGTAGAAGGATAAACAGAAGTTCCCAATTGTTTCACCAGTTGACGGGCGCTGTCTTTCAAGACGGGATGGTTGGGTTTATGTCGTCGAATCCACTCGGCATACGAAGCATCGTCTTTATCAATACCGATATCTAAGATCTGAACTCGTTCATCATTTTGAAAATGATTTTTAAGTGCATTGACTCTGGGTGCATTATCGTTGCAGTACGGGCACCCTAAGAAAAAAGTCTCTACGACCCACACTGCATCCAAATATTCTTCACTCGCATAAGATGCCATTGTCTCAGCCGGAGCGTTCATCCAAGGTAATTTAAAATGCGGAATTGAAAATCCAAAAGAACTTAAGAAAAAACAAAGGATAGAAAAATATTTGAATAGTTGTTTCATAAATTTAGTTTGAACCAAAAAACGAAAATTATAGAAAAGGAAGATTAAAAAACTTAACAAGTGTTAGAGATCAGCGATTATCAAAAAAGTCGCCGCTGTTCCATTTGTCGTTATTTGAGCGCTGGCCATCTGCTTTGTAATTTTTCAAATCATAAGTGAAAGCAGAACCCGAACCTCGGGAATTGGAATTTTGTCCGGGAGCGGCAACTCCCCCGCCTGCAGACGCCGATACCGCGCTACTTCCCGGATCTTGGACTGGACCATCGGTAGATAGCCCTTTGGGTTTACTCGAGCAAAAATTGCAACCCAAGCTGAGCGAGGAGATCCAAAAAAAGCTCGAAGCAAGAATTAGGACTCGCATGAGTTTCATAAAACCTCCTCAGATTCTGGTTCACTTGTCATTAACAGCAAGAGAAGTGCCAGCAGGCCCTGTTTTAAGTTGTTGAAAACAAAAGTAAATTCTTGAAACGGGGCCGGAATCGAATGCCGGCAGGAACCCGCTAAACTATTGAAATGATAAGAAAAGGTGTCCTCTATTTTTTTAACAGCTGTTTAAAGGTCTGTCAGGGATTAAAATTAAACTTCGGGGCAAATTTCCATGAAACAACAACTCTGGCTGTTCCAACTTCCCAAAGTTTTAAGACTGCATCAGTGGGTAAAAAACCTTCTACTTTTTGTGCCGATACTCACTGCACATCGCTTAGTAGACAATTTAGTTTGGCAGAAGGGCAGCCTTGCATTTCTGGCTTTTAGCTTAGTGGCTTCTTCCGTTTACATCATTAATGACTTGATGGATGTGAAATCAGATCGCCTTCATCCCCGAAAAAAAAACCGCCCCTTCGCTGCTAATACGGTTCCTCTTAGTTTCGGAATCGGACTAGTTCCTTTTCTTCTTTGTTTAGGAGTAGGGCTTTCAATCTTAGTAGGACAAGAATTTGTTTTTGTGTTGATTCTTTATTTTGGCATCACCGTTTTATACAGCTTCTACGTGAAGCGTCTTCTTCTTTGGGATGTCATTTTTCTTGCGGCACTTTATACCATTCGAATTTTTGCTGGCTCTGCAGCAACTAACGTTCCCATCTCAAAATGGCTTCTCGCTTTCTCTCTTTTTATTTTTTTAAGTCTGGCAATGGCGAAGCGAGTTTCCGAACTCAAAATCCATCAGAAGAAACAGGGAGAAGTAATTCCTGGAAGAGGTTATCAAACCATTGATGAAGAAGCTTTGAGTAATCTCGGATCGGCAAGTGGTTATCTCTCCGTTCTGGTGTTTGCTCTTTACGTAAACAGCACGGAAGTTACCCAATTTTACAGATATCCGGAAACACTGTGGTTTATTTGTCCTCTCATTTTGTATTGGATTAGTCGCATTTGGATTATCAGTAATCGAGGTCAGCTTCATGATGATCCCATCGTCTTTGCTATTAAGGATAGAGTGAGTTATCTCGTTCTGCTCATAACGGTCACTGTTTTGTTTTTATCCACCTAATGATGAATCAAATCACAACAATCGAATCCTGGGGACGCACTTTTAAGGTTCCTCAACGGGCAATTTCTCTTTTCTGGCAGCCTCGGATGCTTCCTGATTTAAGAGAAAATGAATCCATTCTTGCCTTTGGGGAAGGCAGAAGCTACGGAGATTCCTGTCTCAACGCGGGCGGAGCAATTCTTCAGACCCGAGGAATGAATCGCTTCATTTTATTTGATAGAGAAAATGGCGTTTTACGTTGCGAAGCAGGAATCCGGTTAGATGAGATCTTAAAACTTTCCATTCCACAAGGGTGGTTCATTCCCGTGAGTCCGGGCACTCAATTTGTGACCATAGGAGGAGCGATTGCAAATGATGTCCATGGAAAAAATCATCATGTTGCTGGAACTTTTGGTCGCTACGTAAAGAAAATGGAAATTTTAAGGTCGGATGGAAAGCGCTGGATTTGTTCCCCAGAGGAAAATCGCGATCTTTTTGAAGCAACGATTGCCGGATTGGGTCTTACGGGACTCATCCTGTGGGCTGAAATCCAGATGAAACCTGTCTCAGGTCCATGGATTGAACAAGAAACGCTTCGTTTTTCGCATGTGGATGATTTTTTTAAGATCTCCGAGGATTCAGAAAAAGATTATGAGTATTCTGTTTCTTGGATTGATACTTTGGCCCAGGGAAAAAAACTAGGTCGCGGGCACTTCATGAGAGGAAATCATTCTCATCGTACCGAAAATCCCTCTCGGAAAAGCCCCGTATTGAAAATACCGTTTAATGCTCCGAACTGGCTTTTGAATTCTTTTTCTGTACGGTCTTTTAATTTTTTGTACTACCACAAACAGTGGGCTCAAAAAAAGACCCAAACCATTCACTACCGGCCTTTTTTCT
>JBJSXY010000042.1:0-2765 GCA_046086625.1 Pseudomonadota bacterium
CTTTTTAGTTTATTTTTTGGCTTAGTATCTTTAGGAGCTGTAAGAGAAATTACTATTCAAACCGAAAAAAAAGAAGATGGAGTTCATTGGATGCCTGAGAAAGTAGAAGTGGTCTCGGGGGAAACCGTAAAATTTCTCATTAAACATGATCTTCCTGAAGGTTTTGAATTTCACGGCTTCTTTATTCCCCAATTAAAAATTCAAAAAGAAGTTCATCGAAATAAAGCAGAAGAAGTAACAGTACAGATTCCAGCAGACATGAAGCCAGGGGATTACACCATTGGTTGCCACTTACACCCCACCCATAAGCCAGCTACTTTGGTAGTAAAAGCGGCTGCGAAAAAAGGTTAACTTAAAACGCAGATATCAGGAAGATTTCGGTATTTTTCGCCAAAATCAAGACCATAGCCGACGACGAATTTGTCCTCGATTTCCGTTCCAAGGTAATCGAGTTTAACTTCAACTTCTCGTCGGCTAGGTTTAGAGAGTAAAGAGCAAAGGCGCACCGATTTAGGTGCAAAGGCTTTCAAATGCTCATTTAAAAATGCGAGAGTTCTTCCCGAATCTACAATTTCATCAAGAACAAGAATATGCCTTCCTTCGGGAGAGCATTCCATATCTTTTAAAAATCGAACAGCTCCACTGCTCTTAGTTCCTGATCCATAGCTAGCTAACCTCACAAAATCGAGTTCCATCGGAACAGTAATTTCTCGAATCAAATCGCTTCCAAAAATCATAGCTCCTTTTAAAGTGACGACCACGAGTAAACTTTCCTCTGGTTTTAAAATAGACGCATAGTCTTTAGAAATGTTCTGGCCCAGTGTTTTATTTAATTGGGCAATTTTTTCTTTTGAAATAAAGGGACTCAAAGCCATACGTTTAACTCCGCAACTTAGATAAAACTTCTTTAATTTTTGAAAGATTTCCCATCCCTTTGGTCGCTAAGTATTGCATTACAGGAATGCCTCCCTGAGCCAAAACGCCCAAATAGCCTTTTCTTAAAATAGAAAACGAATCGATATGAACTCGAGCTGAAATACGCTTATTTTGATCTTTTTCGAGCATCCAATTGAAAATTGAGATTCCCAATTCCGCCATTTCATTGGAAGTGAGTTGGCTCATAAGGGAAGGGATTTCCGCGCCCAGCAAAAACGTAATATCCGGCGAAGTGGGGGGAGTGGGATTCAAAGACAATTGCCCTTGGTGTTTAGAAAGCGAGAAAGGGCTTTCAGTTCCCACTTGAATGGCTAATTCGGCGCCATCTTTCAAGGGATCCGCTGCTCTTTGGCAGACGGGTCTTTCAAAAAAACTTCTTAATGCGTAGAAAGAAGATTCCATAGTCATGACGAGCTTATACACTTGCGGCTAGAGGACATCAAGGAGTGGGTGTGGAACCTGAGTTTTGTTCTTGAAGGAGTTCGGAGTAGTTTTTTGCAGCAGGCGCTGCAGTGGATGCTCCGCCCAGTTCTTCCATCATTTGAGAGGGGACTTGGTTGATTTCAAGAATGTTTTGCTGGCCTACTTGAATCTTTTTAGCTTGGAGAGCTTGTTCATCGAATTGTAGTCCGGGGACCCCTGCTTTCATTTGTTTGAGGCTTTGAATCGATTCATCTAAAGCTTGATTGTACTCTTCAATTTGATCGGCATTCGACATGGGAGCTGTAACTGCTTGTCCCGAATCGTCGAGTCCCGTGAGAACTTCGTTTTGAAACTCCTCTTGGCCGTACTTCCAGTTCGATTTAAGTTGGTCTGGATTGACGCCGACTTTATCCATCACTTCGAGTTGGTTGCGTAAGTCTCTTGCGTATTTGTCTTCAAAATTAGGTCCGTTCTCTTTGAGCTGAAGTCCTTTTCCATTAGGATCTTTTTCAAGTTTAGGATCTACAGCACTCCAAGCTACTTGAGCCATTTGATTACACTTTTGAACTTTCTCCTTCAGAGAATCCAGCTTCGCTTGTTTTTCTTGGGGGTCTTTTATTTTTTGCTCGATTTCCTGACTTTCATTTTTTGCCCAAGCTTCGCAAGTGGCCGCTGACTCGGCAAGTGATCCTTCTCCGTTTCTAAAAATTCTTCGCTGTGAGAGATTTGCCAAAGTGGAATCCCAAAGCGCTTTTGAAGCTCTTGCAGCTGCTTCTCGATAAAAAGTAAGATTCCCCATGGCTTTTGCATCATTTTCAGAGCCCGCATCTTTGGCAGAACTTTCGACTGTTTTAAAAGCTTCAACACCGACCTGTTCAATTTTTTCTTGTACTTCAGGTCTTAAAGTTACTCGAGTCACAGTTTGTGGTTGATCTGGATTTTTGGGGTCTTTTTGAACTTCTCTTGTTTCCTGTTTGAAAATTGAAAAATAGCGAATTCCTTTTTGTTTATCTTTTTGTTGCTGTGCTTTGGGATCTTCATCTTGTTTTGCAAATTGCGTATGTTCTTCGTAGACAGTGCGCTCCAGCTGTGAAGATCCTCCGCCGGCCGAAATACCTCCGTGAGACGAAATAAAAGCATACAGCTTTCTGTACTTGGCGTTTGGATCATTTGGATTGTTTTGCTTCGCTTGCTCATCAGGCGTGTCATAAGCAGCATCGTGATAAGTCAAAGCACTTTGAAAGGAGTTTCCATCGTCTCTATTAAACTGTGTTTTCTGTCCGCCCTGAACTACTTTGCCGTTGGGGTCTTTAGATTTTCCAGAAACGTTTTGATCTTGAGTAAACTTAATGAATCGGTCGATATAGTTTTTAAGAGATTTCTTATTTTGTTGGTCGGCGTTGTAC
>JBJSXY010000043.1:0-4202 GCA_046086625.1 Pseudomonadota bacterium
CTCGGGATTCAAGTGATGGTAAAATGAGTTCCATGCTTCATCCTGGCAAGGCAATTTATGTTCGAATTTCAGACGGCCTTGGGAATCAGATGTTCCAATACGCTGCGGGTCGAGCTCTTGCTCTTCAGAATCAAACGGAACTCGTGCTAGAGCCCATTCCCGAATTTTTCAAGTGGCTCAACCCGTCCCGCCGATTCGCTTTGCCTTATTTTGAGCTCTCCTCCCATGTTCATATTTCTTATCCTCCCTTGAGCTCTCGGATCTTGGGAAAAGCTCGGTCACTTAAGCCTGATGTGTTGACACGCAAAGAGTGCAATGCATATCAGTTTCAAAATGACATTGCCGAGTTAAAGCCCCCAGCAAGGATAGAAGGGTTTTTTCAGAGCTCAAATTACTTTAAAAATGTTCCACAAACTATTTTGCATAAAGAATTTTCGTTAAAAAAGGAGCTTTCCCGTCGGGCAAAGGAATTAAAAGAGAAAATTGTTCGGAAAGAAAACTCGATCTGTTTGCATATGAGGTTGGCAGATTATAAGAATAGCGAGATTTTTTTTTCGTTAAGAGAGAACTATTATCAAGCGGCCCTAGGAGACATCTTACGTCAGCTCCCAAGCAGGCCCACTGTCTGGGTCTTTTCAAATGGGAATCGGGAAGAAGTGACTGCATTATGTGCTCGAAGTGGCATTCCCAGTGCGGAAATCCAAACAGATCAAAGAATCCCTGAATGGGAGCTTCTGCATGTGATGTCAGCGTGTCAGCATCATGTGATTGCCAACAGCACTTTTAGTTGGTGGGCCGCTTGGTTAAAAGGAAATCAAGGAATCACAGTCATGCCAAAACGTTGGTTTCAGGAACCCAGTTGGGAAGTGAGTGGGCTTCGATTTCCAGGATGGTCTCAAATTTAAATAAAATTGGTGCCTGGAGAGAGAATCGAACTCTCACGGGGTTGCCCCCACTGGATTTTGAGTCCAGCGCGTCTACCAATTCCACCATCCAGGCACAAGGCTTCACTTGTAACCGGCCCCTCAGCTATTGTCCAAACTTTTTACAATCTGTCTAAATGTTAGACAAAGATCGATTTGCAAATATGTATCAATATATACAATAACTTACGTCGATTCATGGATTTAAACAGATCAGATTGTGAAAAGTGTCTAGATCTTAGACATTAAAAACGGCGAGTGACAAAAGAGGCTGCTGTGGCTCTCAAGACGAGGTTTGGCAAATGTTTTGCTCTAATTAGCGGCCACTGAGAGATTTCGGATAGAGGGCCGTTAGCAGAAGGGATTCTGAGAGTGACTCAACTTTCAAAAATTTTCATTTTGATTCTAACTAGCTCGACGTTTGCTGCGATTCAACCCGTTCAGCCCAAGCGCCAAGTTTCTCCCTTGTTTTTTGAAAATGCTCGGCAGTTAGTCATAAAGCCGCGGCCACGAGTGGAGTCCCAAGGGGCTCTTTACAATAATTACTTTGGTTCTCTTGATAATAAAATTGCTACGATTTATCACGAACAGTGGGTGCAGAATTCGAGCACTCCTTTCGCCGGGGCCAACAATGATGTGGAGAGCCGAGAGGTGTTTGCAAAACAAGTGTTTAGAATGCGGATTGATCAAGGAGTGCGGGAATATTTAAAAACCTTAAAACCTACAAACTTCGTAGCCCAGACTCAAGGGGCTCTTTCAGCTCTGCAAAATGTTTCCATTCTCTCTAATTCAAGTGCACAAAGCTCAAAAGCCCAGTTGAGAATGGGATTCGATCTCATTTCTGATTCAACAAAGCTGGAGTATGTGGGAGGTACCGTAGATTTTGGCATCTACAAAAATGGAATTTTAGCTAAGTCCGCAGCTTCAAATAATACGGTGATGACGGTGACCAAAGATTTAGGACCTAGTGTGGGGCGAGCTTCAGTTGTGGTACCCCTGACCGCCGAACAAATTCAAACGAGTATCTCAAAGCAACTGTCTCCAAGCATCGCCACTTCGGTTTCTTCCTCTCACCCTCTAAAGCCTAGGCAAGATTCTTCCTATTATTGGAATGTTGCCTTTTCTTTCTAACCCCAAGGAGTATTTAAATGGGCTCCTTGAAAACCTGAGCTATTCTACTTTTGGTCGTTCCAGATAACCCATCTTGCCACTCGATGTGAATACTGTTTTCTCCGGGAAGCAGGGAGATTTCTGAAGATAGAAATAAATGATCTTTGTCTTGAATAAAAACAACTCCGCTTTTGCCATTCGATGAGTTAGTCACTTTTAAGCTCGCATTAAATTGTATTAAGCTGTGAGGGGAACACAGTCGGCCTTTGAAGCGAACAAGATTTTGTTTTCTAAAATAAGTCTCCTTTTTTTTAAAAAAGTCCATGCAGCCCAAATCGATCACGTCAATTTCATCAGAAGCTCGAGATGTGAGGCTAGCTAATCCACGACCGACTTTCGAAGTCGAGAAAGGTGAGGGAGATTCACTAAGAGATAAACCGATGATGCTAACGATAAGAACTACGAACTGATCCCAGGAAAACGATTTTAGGCGAGGCTTCAAAAGCTTCCTCCAAAGCAGCCGAGTTGTGATTGACCCGAACACCTTAGTTTAGCAAAAAGTAATGCACTGCATCAATATGCAAAATTTTGACAGTTATTCAGAAGCAATTTGGCGGACCGGAATGCTTCTTTTAGGCCGAGAGTTTTGATATTGCTCAGAAGCAAATTCAAAAATGGTTTTAGGTCTTTGGCCAGGAATTTGTAAACCCAAAGCCAAGTCAATAAATCCTCCTCCAAGCCCTCCGGAGTTTAAGGATCCTAAGTTATTGGCTCCATTTAGATAACGGGCCATCAAATCATCCATGTTTCCACCCGGAGCTCCAGAAGCAGACGAATCGGCGCTTTTGGAGAGGCTTTTCTTGCCTGATTTTGAATCCGACAACTCATTTGATTGTGTACTACTGGAATTAGAAGGAAGATTCGGATTTGCCGAGTTATTAGGACTTCCAAAAGGATTTAAGCTCCCCATCAGAGTAGAGCGTGGTTGGTCCATTGCAGGTTCTTTTAAACTAATAGTACTTGAAGGACCTGGTTTTAAATCTCCAGGGTTAAGGGCAGTCCCTGTCGAGCCGAACTTCTTTTCTTCTTGAAACACAGTTCCTGATTCTTTTTCCTCAGAGCGAGGAAAAGTAACTGTAGAATCCTGCTTTTTGTCAGAGGGTTTGGAGGAGGCTTGGTCCTTGGTAGAATCTAGTGCTGAATTAAAGTTGTCTGCCTTAGGTTGGGTATCGATATTAGGTTTCTCAAAGGAAGGGGCATTGGGTGTTTGGCTATTTTGAGTTACTTTCTTAGCACCTTCTTTGTTTTGAGCGGCATTGGCGGCAGTAGCAGCGGCTTGAGCACACATCATCATCGCCATCGTCATTTTTTCACTATTACCTTCGGCTTGCGCGTCAGCCATCATCTTAAGACACATCACTTGTTGCATGGCTGCAGCAGCCATGGCCATAGCACTAGCGCCATTTTGGCTTCCGCCTCGATCGGATTGTTCAGATGGCATAGAAGTATTACTGGTATTTCCCTCTGCTCCGTAGCTTTGATTTGGATTCCAGATCAAGAAGCTACAAAGAGCCCAAAAGATCGGTTTTGAATCTAAAAGTCTCATTCGAAGAATTAAGAGCTGCAAGCGGGGGGCCAGTTTAGACCGAAAGAATACAGGGTGAGGTTATTAAAAAACGACATATATTCAATAAGATGTATGGAATGGCTCCGGGGGAGGGCATACCAGTGATTGTGTGTTTTGTTGAAGAAATCCGCAGCTCACCAAAGAATTGACAATCTTCTACAAAGTCAATAGCTTCTGGCCCTTAACAAAAGGGAGTCCTCACATGGCAGGGAAGAAAACAGTTCGTCACAAATCAGCGCTGAAAGCCGCTCGACAAGCTTTGAAGCATCAAGCTCGCAACCGAGCTGCTCTTTCTCAAGTGAAAACTGCCGTGAAAAATCTTCGGTCTGCTTTGGCCGATAAAACAACCAGCAAAGCTGATTTACAAAAGAAGTTGGCCCCGATGCTAGGTTTAGTTCAAAAAACTTTGATGACCGCTGCTCAGAAAAAAATTGTGAAACGAGAAACCGCATCAAGAAAGATCGCTCGTTTGAGTCGCGCGGTACACCAAGCTACTCAATCTGCCTAATTAACAATACGCTCCTGAATAACGCGGAATTTTT
>JBJSXY010000044.1:0-5340 GCA_046086625.1 Pseudomonadota bacterium
CACAAACCGAGTTTCATCTGCATCCCAAGGCACGATATCAATTTTTTCACCTCGAAGTTCTTGAACAACATTTTGAACCCGTGCTCCCTTCACGCCAACACAAGCTCCCACTGGATCCACATCTGCATCCGCAGATGTCACAGCAATTTTTGCCCGAATTCCAGGCTCTCTCGCAGCTCCTTTGATTTGAACAATTTCTTCCGCAACTTCTGGAACTTCATTTTTAAATAATTGAATGAGAAGCTCTGGGCATGTCCTTGAAAGCACAATTTTGGGTCCACGAGGTGTCTGTTGAACATCAATCAAGAAAGCTAAAACTCGATCTCCAGGCTTAAAACTTTCGCCAGGAATTTGCTCTCGCGTGGGCAAAATAGCATCGGTTCGTCCTACATCGACTACTAAACAACCTTTTTCAACACGACGACAAGTACCGCTAACCAACTCACCCTTTTTGATATTGAATTCGTTGTAAATAATATCGCGTTCGGCATCTCGAACTTTTTGAATAATTACTTGTTTTGCCGTTTGAGCTGCAATTCTACCAAACTCTGAAGAGTCGAGTTTAATACCAATACTATCCCCGAGAGCCACATCAGGATCTAATTGCTTTGCTTCCTCAGCAAGAACTTCCGTATTCTGATCTCCAACATCCTCAACTACCGTTTTAAATTGGAAAAGTTCAACTTCCCCTAAATCTTCATTGAAATGGGCTTCCAGCTCCACATGAAGACCGAATTTCTTTTTGGCTGCCGTCAGCATGGCAGATTCAAGGGCTTCAACCAAAACCGTGCGATCAATACCCTTATCTTTTTGAACCTGATCCAAAACTCTTGATAGTTCAGATGCCATTTTTCCTCCCCACTAAATTCTAAATTCCCAAACAGTTTGGGCTTTTTTTATTTTATTTAAACCAACTAAAACTTCTTTCCCGGAAACTTTTATCTCCAACTCTCCAGGAAGGACTCTCAGTAAATGACCTCGTAATTGAGCCCCGATTCCAGGAATGCTCTCCGTCAAAACAACTTTAAGTTCTTGGCCCGTTACTTTCTCAAAATCTGCAGCTACTCGTAACCGTCGGTCTAATCCCGGCGATGAAACCTCTAACTCATATGCACCAGGAATAAGATCTCTTGTCTCTAAAATAGGATCCAGATGCCGAGAAACGGTTACACAATCCTCTATTGAAACCTGGGTTCGCTCTGTTAACGATTCAATAAAAATTCGTAAAAGAGTCTTTCCCGAAAGACGGCAATCAAGATCCACTACACGGTATCCTAGCCCTGCCAACTCTTTGTCACATAAATCTAATAGTTTATGTTCAAGTTCCGTTTTGAAAATTGAGTCCAAAGACCCACCTCAACATAGTAAAAAAGCGGGCTTTTCGGCCCGCTTCGTTAAATTCAGTCAACGAGACTGCCCTTTCTTAGCAGGTTCTAAAGAATAAAACAAGTAGGGGGAAACTAAGGAGATTATTCGTATCCTTCTCTTGGAAAATCCAATGTTTCGTCTTCGGGAGGAACCCCTTGGGGTGGTTGCTCAGCTGCTGGAGGGGGAGCGAGTTCTCCTGCTTTGGGTTCCGATGGCGCTGCCGTAGTTGTACGAAGGTTAGGCTCCCCTACACGCGGAATATTAGACGAAGCCAGATTAGGAACCGCCCCCGCCTTGAACGCTACTCGCACCCGGTTTGGATTAGTGGGTGTTGCTAACCTACCGGTCTGTTTGTCAATATAAGCAAATACGATGTCTTCAGGAATCGGAAAATCTGTTTTTGGATAGGCCCCCTGAATCGCCTTCATGTATTCGGCCCAAATCGGTGCGGCTCCTCTTCCACCGGTTTCACTCATTCCAAGTGCTTTTTCTTTTAAATATCCAATCCAAACACCGCTCACTACGTGAGGAGAATATCCTACGAACCATGCATCTCGATGATCGTTAGATGTCCCCGTTTTTCCGGCAATAGCTCCAGGTGCGCTCGCAGCCGCTCTTCCCGTGCCTTCCCGAATGACGGCTTTCAATAAGTCCGTCATAACGTAAGCAGTCTGAGGAGAAATCACCGGGGGTTCATTTTCTTGTAAAACATCCGCTACGATACTGGGCGCCTTCTCAGGTTCATTTGGAGTTTGCAATGCCGGCAACTCCTCTAATATCTTTCCAGACCCATCTTCCACTCGCTTGATGTAATTCAAAACAATGGGCTTTCCTAGACGAGGAAAAATTGCATAAGCACGCATAATCTCTTCAAGACTTGCAGACCATGATCCCAAGCCGATTGTTAAATCTCTGGGGAGCGGAGACGTGATGCCCACGCTTCTCGCATACTGAATTCCATAATCAATGGAGATTTCAGAAAGCAGTTTTACTGTTGGAACATTCATGGAACGAATGAGAGCTAGTCTTAAGGGAATATCCCCCTCGAACTTACCTCCAAAATTGTGTGGTTTCCAATCTTCGCCCATCACAGTACTCGTATCGACTTCTTGTTTTTCATCGTTCCGAAAAACAACCGGGGAATCTGTGACAAGAGATGAGGGCGAGAATCCTTTATCAAAGGCCGCGGCATAAATGAGCGGTTTAAAGGTTGAGCCGACCTGTCTTTTGGCTTGAAGCGCACAATTAAACTTACTTTTCTGAAAATCTAATCCCCCAACCATCGCTCTAACGAACCCATTTTTAACGTCATAGGATAAAAAAGCTCCAGCCACTTCAGGTTCCTGTTCGAGTGAAACGAGCGCAATTCCTCTTTCCTTCTCAATTTGCTCTACTTTGACTTCAATAATATCGCCCTCTCTCAAGAGCTGCTCGACTTTTTGAATGGGATTGTCTTCGATGAGAACCCAGGACATTCCAGAGACCGGCAAGCGAGCGTGCGTTAAACCAATTCGCAGATCTACTTCATTTTTTTCTGAGTCAATTCGATGAACAAGCGCCGAGTAGTATTTTCCAATTTTAACGGGAGTTTCCCCCACAAAACGACTCGCGCTTGCTCCATAGGGGGTGAGATCAATTTCCAAAACCTTCAGAGATCTCTCTGCTGCATCTCCTGGCAAAAGTCGAGGTGGCTTGAGATCTTCAAGAATTTGCCTGTGCACGACAGCCAGCCATTCCTCTTTTTCAGATTCGCTATTGAGATGTTTTCCGACTCCTCTCCACCCGGCTCTCTTGTCGACTTCCCTCACTCCTTTTACCATTGCCTGCTCAGCAGCTTTCTGAAACTCATAATTAACAGTGGTGTAAACTTTAAATCCCTGTTTTAGCACTTCCTCAGAACCGTATTTGTCCATGAGATACTGCCGTACATACTCTACAAAGTACGGAGCAACTGTATTGTTAAGATCTTCCAGTGGAAAAACTCGAATCGCCTCTGCCAACACATCTTTAGCTTTAGCAGGGTCTAAATATCCCTCATCCACCATTCGCCGAATGACATAAGACTGTCTTTTCTTAGCTAAATCCGGGTGATGAAACGGATTCCAATCATTGGGTCTTTGCGGGAGTCCAGCAAGAAGAGAAGCTTGAGCTACTGTTAATTCCCGAACGTCTTTGTGAAAATAGTTTCGAGCCGCTGCTCCAATTCCAAAAGAACCGTGACCCAAGTAAATCTCAGAGAGATAAAGAGCTAAGATCTCCTCTTTGTTTAACTCTTTTTCCATCCGATAGGCGAGAACCATCTCTCGGAGCTTTCGAGTGATGACTTTCTTTTTTGATTCAAGCAAAAGCGCACGAGCGACTTGCTGAGTGATTGTACTTCCCCCTTGCGCATATCGCCCTCGAACTAAATTAGACCATACCGCTCGGGCAATACTGTTTACATCGATTCCCTTGTGATGAAAAAAATTTGAATCCTCTGCTGATAAGAAAGCCTGAATGACGTGAAGCGGGATGTCCTTAAAGGAAACCGGGTATCTGCGCTCCGTAGTAAACTCCCCTATTTTTTTACCATCATCTGAAAAAACCTCGCTCGCATGGGAATGTTGAAAATTCTTTAACTGGCTAACTGGAGGAAGTCCTGCAGTAATATAAAAGAGAACGACGAGCCCCAACAACGCGGAAAAAACAAAGGCTCCCAGAGTGACAAGAGAGAGAGTTTGAAAAGTCTTTCTAATTTTCGAGGGGGCCTTCATTAAGACCCCATTCTAGCTTTTTTTGCGAATTTTGAGTATTAAAAATTAGAAACTAACGATACTTCAAACCGCCCCATCCAGTCCTCCCGGAGCGTCGTTTTAAGAGAATCAGCTGGTAAAAAAATAGCAGCTGACGAGATAAGTTCTACCGAAGGTAATATCGAACTTTTGAGAACAAAATCTAATTCCGAACCAAGATTTAGGCTTGAGTCAGAACTATTATTTACTGGGGTGGTTCCATCTACTTGATAAGCAGCAAAATCTGAACTGGATTTAAGAAAATGTAAGCCCCTCAGGAGAAACTCAGATTGAGGCAAAAAATTCACACTCGCTTGGAACCCCAGCCCCGATAGATTTCGCCTCCCAAGAACGTCTGCCCAACCAAGCCATTTGTGCGTTGTTGGAAAAAGTGGGTTGAATTCGGGGCTGGCCCAAAAACCATCCACTCCGACCTGCATTCTGATTGAAGAAAACTGTTTTGACTTAAGCTCAGCCCAAATTTGTTGGCCAGAGCTGTCTCCCCATTGCCCAGAGGCTTCCGTCTTCAGTTCCAATTCGTCCAAATTGACCCTGAAATGCAATCCCGAAGTAAAAACTTGATTGAGGCTCGATCGATGGTCTCTAAGCCAGAAAAGATAGGGTGAAAGACTCACATTCCGATTCGGGTGGTTCCACGATAGATAGGTTCCATGAAAATCTCGATCGCCTCGTCCCGAAGTTTGGGTGTTGTTATCCCACAACTTAGCAGAAAACAAATCCCATGAACTCTGCCCCCACTCCAATCGAGATCGAACGCCATCAAAGCTTCGACCTGGATTTTCCCAATCAGAGGCCCCGACTAAAACCTCATCCCCGAGTGCAATAATCTGTCTTCCCAAGATCAGCCTCCACAGTTGATTTGCCCGAAGTTCCCCATAAGCTTGGTGGAAACTCAGTTGCGGATCGCGATTGGCTCCACTCGTACCAACAGCAACATTAAGATTTGACGTCGCAGGTAGAAGAGCTGGTTCTCCAAACACATGCACTGCTTGCGGCTGGATGAGAAAATCTACATACTCATTCGGATGAAAAAACAAACCCGCTCGTGCTCTTAGCGATGAAAACCCGCGTTGAGACGAAAAGTCGTTCTTCCTATTTTCCTCAGCTCTAAAACGAAATTGTCCACTCACTTCAAAAATAGCTGGCCACGTTTGAGAGCTTTCTTGTCCCCGATTCGTTC
>JBJSXY010000045.1:0-3029 GCA_046086625.1 Pseudomonadota bacterium
TGCTGCAATTACGTTGGTGGCGGAATCGTTACCCAAAGAAAAACGGGGGTATGGCACTGCCATTGTCGCGGGCGTGGGCCTATCCGGAGCTGTTGCGGCCGGAATTGTTTCAGAGTGGGTTTCCTGGCGAGCGACTTACGCTATTGGGGGATGCCTGGGTCTTCTTCTTCTTTTTTTAAGGTTTCGGGTTTCTGAATCCTCTCTTTTTTCCCATATTCGCTCCTCTAAGAATATCTCAAAGGGAAATCCCTTGCTCCTTCTCTTTCCCTTCAAACGATTTCTTCGTTATGCAGCTTGTGTTTTGATAGCCGTCCCCATTTGGTACTGTGCTGGGATTTTAATGACTTTTGCCCCTGAAATTGGCTCCGCTCTTCACTCCAAAGAACCGCTTTCCGCTGGCAAAGCGATTCTTTTTTCTTATGTCGGTGTTGCTATTGGGGATGTCCTATCCGGCCTACTGAGCCAGTTTTTACAAAGCAGAAAAAAAGTCATTGGTTTAGCTCTTGCTTTCGAAGCGTTACTTGCATCAGTCATTTTGACAAGTAACGGGATTTCTTCAGATCGTTTTTATTTTTTATCCTTCTTGATTGGACTCACGACCGGTTATTGGGCAGTTTTTGTAACAGTCACCAGTGAGCACTTCGGAACCAACTTACGCTCCACTGCTACTACCAGTGCGCCCAATATGGTTCGAGCCTCAGTGGTCCCGATGACTCTTACGCTCACTTGGCTAAAGTCTTCTCTGGGGCTTCTGCCGGCTGTCGCGATGATTGGTGGATTCGTGTTTTTATTAGCTGCGCTTTCTTTTCTGCTTTTAGAAGAAACTTTTGCAAAAGATCTCAATTATCTTGAAACATAAACCGTGGTACTCTTTAACTCACCATGAGCAAAACGAAAGCGCCTCTCGAAAAAGAGCTCAAATACTTCTTAACTAAAAGAGATTATGAAAGACTGGTTCGGTCTTCACGAAAAGAAATCATAAAGTTAGTCAAGCAAGTGAATATTTATTTTGATGATGCTTCTCTGAGACTCCGAAAAAAGAGAATTGGCCTTCGAGTTCGTATTGAAAATGAAAGGAATTGCACTCTTAATGTGAAGGAACCGTCCAAAATTCGTTCTACTAAAGTGCCAAAACTTAAAGTGCGACACGAGTGGGAAGTTGGCCTTCCCTTCGCTCTTGCAAAAAAATTGATCAAAGGACATGTTTCCATCAGCTCTTTAAATAAGAAGCCTATACAGGTTTTAAAAGAGCACTTTTCTGAAGAAGAACTTAAGAAAATTGTCCCCCTCGGTTCTGTCAAGACATCCAGGACTTATGTGAAGACCGATCGAAATATTCTCTTAGAGATTGATAAATTCAAAATGTTTGAACAAAAGTTTTACGAACTAGAAGTTGAAACAGAAGAACCTGTTCTAGCAGACAAAGTGGTTCGAACCTTATTAAAGAAACAAAAAATACCGTATCGTCCCATTACCAAATCTAAACTCGGTCGTTTTCTGGAGCTTTGGAAAAAGGAAAATCGCCGGTAGATCTTATGAGCCCTTTACGTTTTTCTCGGTTCCTTCCGTTTTTGGGGTCCTCCCCAGATATTCCACTGGTTCACCGAGATCTCTCCTGGCTGCAATTCAATGAGAGGGTTCTGGCCGAAGCTCAAAAGCCAAGCCATCTATTGTTAGAGCGGGTTAAGTTTTTAGCTATTTCAGCTTCTAATTTAGACGAGTTTTTTTCAATTCGTGTATCGGCACTTGAAAAGAGTCTTGCTAAAGCAAAAAATAAATTTGAGTTCTCAAAGGCTCAGTATTTAACAGAAACGCGAGAGCATCTTCTTAAGGGGATTCGCCGATTTGGAGAAACCCAGCGGGAGACCTTAGAGATATTAAGTGATGAACTCGCAAAACAGGGCATTTTTCTTCATTTAAAACCCAAAAGAAAAGAGCCTGCTTTCTATGTGGCTCAGGAACTTTTCGAACAACAAATCAGACCCCATCTTTCTGAGCCTGTGCATTTTGAAATGAAAGCCGTTTCATCTCTAGAAACGTTTCAGTCAGCTTTGATTCTTCCCGATAATTTTTGGGTAAAAATCCCAAAGAACCTCCCGCTCCTTCTTGGAAAATCAAAAAGTCGGGGGTCTCACTGGGATTTCTTTTTTCTGGATCAACTGATTCAGCTTTTCATGGGGCCTCCAACTGCTGCCAAATGGTCTTCAGGAGTGATTCGACTCACTCGAGATGGAGATTATGAGTACGATTTAGCAGATGCAGATACGAAGACAGTTCCGGAGCTTATTGAGAGCAAAGTGAGCAATCGCGAAAGAGGTCGGCCCATCCGATTGCAAACCCTGGGGGATATTCCAAGAAACTTTCTTGAAGCCGCTGCAGAACGCCTCAGTCTGGATAAAGCCCAAGTTTTTAACGCCCCTGACACTCTTTATCTGCAAAGCCTGTGGAGCCTTTACCGAGCAATCCCCAATGACTTTGGAAAGACCCCCCTCCGATTTACAGTTTCCCAACCCCTTATTCCACCGATGTTTAAAAAAGCAGATTCCCTTTTTGAACGAATTCGAGAACAGGACCTCATCCTTCATCATCCCTATGATTCATTTGATGCTGTTATTAAATTTATTGAAAGTGCAGCTCATGATCCCGACGTGGTTTCTATCGAACAAACGATTTATCGTATGGATCCCAATTCGCCCATTCTCGAACACTTGAAGCATGCTGCCAAAACGAAGAAAGTAAGAGTCGTGCTTGAGCTACGAGCGCGCTTTGACGAGCTTAATAATTTAAACATTGCCTCGGAACTAAAAAAAGCGGGGGTTAAAGTATTTTACGGGTTTGGCAAGTTAAAAATTCACGCCAAAGTGGTTCTCGTAACTCGCCAAGAAGGAAATAAAACGCGTTACTACACGCACCTTTCAACGGGCAACTATCATTCAGGAACAGCTAAATCTTACACTGACCTCTCTATTCTATCCGCTCGTGAGGAAATGGGCGAAGACGCCCGACACTTTTTTGATTCGGTTTATGAC
>JBJSXY010000046.1:0-4622 GCA_046086625.1 Pseudomonadota bacterium
AGAAGTTCTTAAAGTCCAATGAATTGTGTCTGTTGAGGTATTTAAGACTCCATTATTACCACCAACAACATAAAGATTATTTCCAAAAGTAAGAGCATTAAGTTGATTAGCAGTACCAGAAGTTCTTAAAGTCCAAATGATTGTGTCCGTCGAAGTAAGCAATCTTCCAGAAGCAGCACCAGCAACATAAAACGAAGTATAAAGAAGAGCATTAATATTAGTAGCAGCAACACCAGAAGTTCTTAAAGTCCAAGTGATTGCGTCTGTTGAAGTATTTAATGCTCCAGAAGAAGCACCTGCAACATAAGTATTGTTTACAAAAGTAAGAGCCTTAATATCACTAGAAACGAATCCAGAAGTTCTCAGTACCCAATAAGCAGCACCAGGATAAACACTCAAAAATCTTCCAGAATTTCCAGTAAGACTTGGAATATTATTATCATCAATATATTGACGATTTACAGCATCAGTTGCATTTACTACTGTACCTACATTTGTGACCTTATTGCTGTCTAATGATGCCATTTACTTATACTCTCCCTTCCAGGTATTTATTTACCACCAAGAAATCTTCACATAACCATCACCACCATTACCACCAGCACCAAAAGTAGAACCAATAGAAGCACCACCACCTCCACCACCTCCACGAGCACCATTACCTCCATTACCAGCAACGATTAAACTTCCACCTCCACCACCTCCACCATAACCATAAGGAAGTCCAGAGATTACAACAGCATTAGTTCCATTCGTTCCTGTAGTATCCCCACCAGATGCTGATGTTGAGATTCCATAAACATTAATCGTACCACCAGAACCACCAGAACTTTCAGTAGAACCAGCACCACTTCCACCACCTGTTGGTTGGAATTGATTGGTTTGTGTGATGGCAGTAATTCCAGAACCGATTGGAGTTACCGATGCTCCTGAAAGTCCTGCTGTGGTATAAAAAGAACTTGATTGACTTGCAAGTTGTGCTGCTCCTCCTGCTGTTCCAGAACCACCAGAAGCAGTAATCGTATAAGTTCCACCAGGTCCAGTCCAGGATATTGTGGTTCCTGCTCCTGCCGAACCCGTTCCAACATCTGTGGTTGCTCCTGTTCCACCAACACCAGGATTAACTGTAAGATTTGAGGATACAATAGATTTTGGAACATACCAGGAAGTATAAGAACCTCCACCTCCTCCTTGTCCTGATGCTTGCGAGTAGGAGGTTGCTAATACTCCATTGTCACCAACATAAATAAAAGTGTTATTTACAATAAGAGCAGAACGAAGAGTATTAGTAGTATTTGATGTTCTTAAAGTCCAAACAATTGCATCTGTTGAGGTTATTAATAATCCAGAAAGACCTACAGCAATATAAAAATTATTTTCAAAAGCAATTTTGTTAAGAGAACTAGTAGTGCCACTAGTTCTTAAAGTCCATATGATTGCATCAGTTGAAGTATTTATATTTCCAGAAGAATCTGCAGCAACATAAATGCTATTATCATAAGTAAGTGTTAAAATATTATTACCACTAAATCCAGAAGTTCTTAAAGTCCAAATGATTGAGTCTGTTGAAGTAAATAATCTTGTGCCGCCGACCCCTCCAGCAACAACATAAAGATTATTTGCAAAATTAGAGACATAATAAATAACATTACTGGGTCCGACAGTTCTTATCGTCCAAGTAATCAAATTTGGAGATGTTGTTACTTGACCATTATTACCAACCATAAAATAAACACCATTTCCATACGAAATATCATAAAAAGAATTACTAGCAGCTCCAGTTACAGTCCATATAATACCATCTGTAGAATTAGTTACTGTACCAAAATCACCAACTGTCAAAAATAAATTATTTCCAAATTTAAGATTATAAATTATATTACTTCTACCTGACGTTTTTAAAGTCCAGACAGTTGCATTTGTTGAAGTACCTACTGCTCCAGGATTCCCTCCACCATAAACATAAGTATTATTTCCATACGCAATACCGTAAATAGAACCACCAGGAAATCCTCCGGTATTTCTCAAAGTCCAAGTAACTCCTGCCTGTGCTGTTGTCTGCCCTGCACTTCCACCGCCTCCAGCACCAACTGCTTCAATATACAAAAGATTAGAATAACTTGGAACATTAAAAGTACTAATTCCAGTTGTTGTGAATTCTTGAGAGTTTGAAACAGGTTCCCAAGAAACACTTGTACCATCAGTTGTAGTAAGGAACTCTCCGGCATTTCCAGTTTGTGATGGTAATGGAATAATTGTAGCATCCGCATAGTCTTTACTGACTACATCAGTAGAAGCAAAGGTTGTTGTTGTAATACCAGAAATAAAATTAGAACCTGCAGTAGTCATTTCTTTACCTCCTAGTACCAACTGATACGAACATAACCATCACCACCACGACCACCAGAACCAGCAGTGTCTGTGGTTTCCTCATAACCACCTCCACCACCTCCACCACCTTTGGAACCGTTGCCTCCGTTGCCTGCTGATATGGTTGGGGAGGTTGTGAGATTTGCAGTATTACCACCAGCAACATAAAGATTATTTCCATAAGTAAGAGCATTAATAGTAGTAGCACCAAAACCAGAAGTTCTTAAAATCCAAATGATTGTATCTGTTGAGGTATTTAATGCTCCACTACCACCAGCAGCAACATAAGTATTGTTTATAAAGGTAAGTGCTTGAATAGTATTAGAAGCAAAACTAGAAGTTCTTAAAGTCCAAACAATTCCGTCTGTTGAGGTATTTAAGACTCCACTTGAACCACCAACAACATAAGTATTGTTTGCAAAAGTAAGAGCACTAATCGTATTAGCACCAAACCCAGAAGTTCTCAAAGACCAGAAAATTCCATTAGTTGAAGTGTTTAATACTCCAGAACCACCAGCAACATAATTATTATTTCCAAATGTAAGAGCACTAATACCACTACTACCAAAACCAGAAGTTCTTAAAGTCCAAATAATTGTGTTTGTTGAAGTGCTTAATGTTCCATTATCACCAGCAAAAACATAAAAAGTTGTATAAAGAAGGGCACGACTAGTAATTGTGCCTGGGGCAGTTCTTAAAATCCAAGTAATCGTATCTGTTGAAGTACTTATATATGAAGAACCACCAACAATATAAAGATTATTTGCAAATATAGAAGAAAAATATTGAGAAGTAGAACTAGAAGTTCTCAAAGACCAGAAAATTCCATTAGTTGAAGTGTTTAATACTCCAGAACCACCACCAGCAAGATAAATACCATTTCCAAAAGTAAGAGCACTAATAGCATTAGCACCAAATCCAGAATTTCTTAAAGTCCATAAGACCGCATTATCACTTACAGCACCTCCACCACTTCCACCACCACCATAAGATAGTCCAGATACATTTGGTCCAAAACTTCCATTCACTTCAATTGATGCGTTCGCTGCTGTGTTGTTGTAGTAGTTAATCGTTCCACCAGCACCACCAAGAACACCAGCAGATTTATTATAATCAATTGAATGAGAACCAGAACCACCACCAGTCGTCTGATATGAAAGTGTTGATGTTGCTGATGCTGTTGGTGCTGTACCAGGATAAAGAGAAACTGCACCAGTAGAACCTGCTGTTGCTCTTATGTAATTAAAGTTTGCGGTTGAAACAGTACCACCAATACCAGCACCATAAGCAGTACCAGCAGAACCACCATTTGCTGTAATTGAATAAGTTCCTATGGGTCCAGTCCAGGATACTGTGGTTCCTGCTCCCGAAGTATTTGATGTACCACCAGAACCAACATTAATTGAAATTGTTGAACCTGTGATTTGAAATTTATCCAAATCCCAAGTAATGTTTGCTCCACCACCTCCACCAGGACCACCAGAACCACGACGAACTGGGGAAGCAGAAAGAGCACCAGCAGCACCAGCAGTTATGTAAGTATTTCCAACACCCACACTACCTAATAAGTTTTGAGTAGTACCAGCAGTTCTTATAATCCAGGTGATTGCATCTGTTGAAGATAAAATAAGTCCAGATGCTCCATCTGCAACATAAGTAGAACCACTGAAAGAAATACTACGAAGAATTCCTGTTGTACCAGAAGTTCTTACAGTCCAAGTATTAGAATCAGTGGAACTTATAATTACACCAGAATCACCAGCAGCAACATAAAGACTATTTCCATAAGTAACTGCATTCAGGTTTTGTGTAGTATTTGATGCTATTGCTCCTTGTGCAGTCCAAATAATTGCGTTTGTGGAAGTATTAATTCCTCCACCATTACGAACAGCAACATAATTACTTGAAGGTGTTGCAACATATACTAAACCATTAATTGAGTTTGATGTGTCTGTTGTGGTTCTAAAAGTCCAAGTGATTGTATCTGTAGATGTTTGAAGAACACCATTCAGTACTAAGTCTGTGAGACTTGAGTAAGTAGCAGTGTTTAAGATTCCATTAATACCACCAGCAACATAAAGATTATTCGCAAAAGTAAAAGTAAGAATATTACTACCACCAAAACCAGAAGTTCTTAAAGTCCAAGTAGTTCCGTCTGTTGAGATAGTTAAGATTCCACCAGCACCACCAGCAACATAAAGATTATTCGCAAAAGTAAAAGCAAGAATATTGCTACCACCAAAACCAGAAGT
>JBJSXY010000047.1:0-9917 GCA_046086625.1 Pseudomonadota bacterium
CAAATAAAAGTCTACTTTGTTCTTTATCAAGGGCAGTAAAGCTTCCTTTAGGACTTCTGTATCTCCATGGCCACCATGGGAAAAAACAGGCCGATGTCCTACGACGATTTTCCATTTGGCTTTAGAAAGAGCAATGGCCTCTTGAATCCATAAAGCCTGCTCCTGGTCGAAGCGTTCCGCATCAATAACGAAAAACTCAACAAAACATTCTGAGAAGGAATAAAAGCGCTCTGGAAATTTCCACTTTGGATTCACTTGTGAATATTCAAATTGCGCCTCAACATTCCCAAAATAGTCATGATTTCCCAAAGTCGGATAAAAATTAATATCCAGCCCCTGATAAGGCTCCTCAAATTTAGTCTTCCATTGTGGATCGTGGGCTGATTTAACACCGTTCGGATAAATATTATCGCCCAGCAAAGTTACAAAATCGCATCTATTTTCCGCACAAAAATTAACCATCGTATCAGCAACCTGAACCTGCATGGAACTCCCCATCCCCGAGTCACCAAAGGCTAAGAAAGCGGTCTTTTTAGATGTGCACTGCGCAAAGCCTAGCCCGGAGATAAAAGCCAGAACCAGAATGAATCTCAATTGATTTAATTTACTTGCGATCAACTTTTATCCCCTCGGCTTAAAAGTATTTTGATATCAAGAGTTTCCCTACTCGTCCAATAAATTTAAGTTATCCATGCATAACATTCAAACTTTTCAGAGGTTTAGCCGATAAAGAAAGTGATGCGCTTATCACTTAAATACAAACTTCTCTTAGTTTTTTTATTAGTTGTCGTCAGCGGTATTTCAACTTTTTTCTTTTTCACTCGAAAAACATTTCTCCAGGACAAAAAACTTTTCGTTTTAGATTGGAGCTTAACGACACTAAAGGCGAGTACCAGTGAAATAAAACTGGAATTAAAGGGTCGCTTGGATGAGCTTCAAGCGATGGTGCCAAGACTTTTTGAAGCATCGGCAGCTACCCCCATCGATGATCCAAAAGTTAATCAAGGCTTGTCCAATCGATTAAGCCAGGAAGTTTTGGCAGTTACTTTCTACCAAGCAACAGGTGGAAAGTTTTCGGCCATCAAAAAACACTCGAACAAAAAACTCTTAAACAACCTGGGGCTCAATCCCGACGCTCTGAAACAATTAGAGTCGATGAGGCCTCTGGGTTCCGATGATTTGGCTACAAAATCAAATATAGTTCTCATAAATCGCTCCGCGAGTCTCAAAGGGATATCCGAGCAGAAAAATCTCCCCATATTAACTTTGATTTTCAATGGAAACATGATCAGCGATCCTTCGTCTGAAACTGCTATTGCTGTCGATATTACCCAAGATTTTTTACAAAAACCCCTTAAACAGTCAGAGCTAGCTACTCTATTTTTAGTGACAAAAAAGGGAGATCTGGTCAGTCATACGGATGATGATCAGCTTCTGGCATTTTCCGGGAAACCCTTCTCTCACCCAGTTCTAAAAAGAATTTCAAGCTCATCTCTTCCTCGAGAATCCTTGGAAATTGAACTCAACAAGGAATTATACCTAGCTAATATTGCGAACACCGGAATTGGGGATGTCTATTTGGTTTCACAAATCAAACAATCTGATGCCTTTCAAGCATTAAGTATTTTAACTAAGCAATCGTTTGAAATTGGGCTTCTCATTATCTCTTTGGCACTTATTGCGAGCGTTATCTTTTCCGCCAAACTCACAGAGAACATCAAAAAGCTTGAGAGTGCTGCTCGGGAGATTGGTACCGGGAACTTTGAATTAAAGATGAATATTCACTCGGGAGATGAAGTTGAAAGAGTGGCTACTGCTTTTGAATGGATGACCGGTAAGATTGTTAGTCTTTTGAAAGATACGGCAGAAAAAGCACGAATGGAAGAAGAGCTAGCTACTGCAAGTCTTATTCAAAACACGATTTTGACACCGCCTAAATTAAGCATCGACGCAACCGACGTTGTTCCCTTTTACAAGTCGGCTTCGGAATGCGGCGGAGATCTCTGGGATGCTTTTGTGAAAAACAACAAGCTCACCGTGCTTTTGGGCGATGCAACTGGTCACGGGGCGCCAGCAGCCATCGTCACCGCCGTGGTGAAGAGTTGTATAGCGACTTTAACTGAATTCGAAACGAAATCCGTGCTAACTCCTACAGAGATGTTAAGACGTATTAACGATATTGTATTTCAGGCTTGTAAAGGACAACTTCTCATGACCATGAGTATTGCCCAATTAGATTTAGATACGGGCCTCCTGA
This sequence comes from Pseudomonadota bacterium, assembly GCA_046086625.1. Taxonomy (GTDB): domain Bacteria; phylum Bdellovibrionota; class FAC87; order UBA2466; family UBA2466; genus RFNO01. Next base: position 2,258 of record JBJSXY010000047.1, read on the forward strand.
CCATTGCCAATGCTGGGCACGAAGCCCCCCTGCACGTTAAACCCAATAAATCCAAAGTGGATGCACTTTTTGTTCGTGGAGAACGTCTTGGATTTCAGGGCCACACGGAATACGAAAGCCTTACTGTTCAATTAGAACCTGGAGACACCATCCTAGTTTATTCGGATGGTATCTCAGAAGCGAATAATCCTGAGGGAAAAATTTGGGGAGAAAGAGCCCTTAAAAAAGTTTTCGGATCTTTGGCCAATGAACCTCTGGAAACCATAAAAACTTCCTTAGTAAAATCCTTAGATGATTTTGCCAATGGTGCAATCCAAAAAGACGATGTCACGTTCGTCCTCTTTGGCTGGAAGAAGAATCAGAAACAGCAAAGCTCGAAGGCAGCATGAGTTCTCTTTTAATAAAAAAAAAGGGGGGCTCTGATGAAATTAAGTCAGGTCTATTTTCTAAACAAGAAGGAGCTCAAGCTATCATTTCTGGAGTTCGACACATTCACTCCTCCCTTTTGGGGGTGAATGATCCTTGTTGGAAAGTCACTCAATCAAGACTTCAGAACCATCTCATCGCTTATCCCTGGGAACTTTCTACATCTGCTGACGGCCTTATCTTGACCAATAGTACCCAACGATCCGATTGCTGGGATAGAATTATTTCATCCACTGCTTTTGGACAAGAATCTCAAAATCGAGAACGTCTTAAGTTAGTGACTGAAGAACTTTTATCAAACTCATTTTACCATTCTTATAAAAACCAAAAACAACAGGACAAGTACGACCGGATGTCCCCTGTTCAGTTGAACCGAGGAGAAGAAATCAAGGTTCTTTTCAAGGAAAACCCAAGTGGATTGCACCTTGTGATTGAAGACCAAGGAGGTAGCCTTACCTTTAAGGATTTTATCGCATCTTTTAGTCGATGTTTTCAACAAACACCCACGCACATGAGTTTTGATCAAAAACATGCCGGTGCCGGATTGGGCTTGTTTCTGGTGTACCAGACTGTAAGCCACCTATGCATTTCGATAGATCCTGGAAAACAATCTCGTCTATCGCTTTGGCTTTCGAATACGAATCAATATGATCCCGATTCGTTTTCATTTAATTTTTTTGGAGCATAACAAATGGAAAATGATAAATTCAAAGTGGAAAAAGTGACCATCAATGGAAAAGAACAACTAAAACTCACCGGAGTGATTGATGAGGACACGGATTTTGGCTCTCTTGAAAAGAGCTCCGGACCTCTCTATCTAAATCTTTCTGGAATTACGAGTATAAACTCGTTAGGAATCCGCGGCTGGGTAAACTTTTGGAAAACACACTCAGACAAACCTGTTTTTTATTTGGAATGCCCACCAGTCATCGTCCGTCAAATGAGCATGATTCCTAGCTTTTGTGGAAACGCAAATGTCGTTTCAGTTTATGTACCCTACGTTTGTAACAACTGTGATTTAGAACAACTGGTCCTTGCAGGTTCAGAGGAGCTATCGTCAAATCCGCCGAAAGTTGTCGAATCTTTTCCTTGTAAGAAGTGCAATTCAGGCGAAATGGAGCTAGATGGCAGTCCACGACAATATTTTGCATTTAAGAGATAGGGGACATGGGAAATCCAGCAATAAAAACAATAGAACCTCTTGAGATTTGGATAGAGGAGTTTAGAAACATACTCGAGGTGTTTCTAGATGCCTATTGCGTTATTGATATCGCTGGTCGAGTTGTGGATTTCAATTTAGCTTTCACCGAACTAATTGGTGAATCCCATCGGAAAATTCTTAAAATTGGAAGCTTTGTCGAGCTAGTTAAGCTCAACTCTGATATTAATCCCTGTATTGAAGTCATGGTGACTGAAAAGGCCTTTAGACTTGATGAAATTTTAGGAAGCACTAAAGCCTATCCCGAACTTAAATTGATCATTGGGGCAGTGCCGATTTTCTCAAAGAGCAAGGAAGTCATCGGAGCTTTGATCACCCTTCGAAATGTGACGGCCGAGCATGCCCTGCAATTAAAATACGATGAAAAGAAAAAGGATTCAGTCACAGATGGATTGACTTGCCTTTACAATAAAGTGTTCATGGAGGAAATCATCACAAAGGCTATCAAAAATTCGCTTCGCGACTCTCGCCCCCTGACGGTTGTGATGTGTGATATCGATCATTTTAAAAAAGTTAATGATACCTATGGGCATCAAGCGGGTGATTACGTCCTGAAAATGGTGGCGAAGACGTTACAAAATATCATGCGAGAAACCGATCAAGCGGGACGATTTGGTGGTGAGGAGTTTGTCATTCTCTTAAACAACTGTACTGAACAAGGTGCACATATTTTTGCTGAGCGCTTTAGAAAAGCAATTGAAAAAACCCTCTTTATCTTCGAGGGAAAAAGAATCCCCATCACTTTAAGCCAGGGAACTTCCACTTTAAACATGACTTGGCAAGACGGTTTAAACCCCGAAACACTTCGCACTGAAATGATTCAGCAAGCAGATGCGGCTCTTTATCAAGCAAAACACCAAGGAAGAAATCGAGTCGTTCAATTTACAAAGAACTAAGTTCCGAAACCTGATTTGCTATCTCAAACACTTCACCCATCGCTGTTTTGGAGCTCTCTCTCTCCTGCTTTTGAATGTGCTCTACAACATTCTTAAAATTTCCCGCCTTCTCCTGGATGTCTTGCAGTTGATTTTCATCGATGAGAGGATCCACGTCTTCAATCGTTGCCATTTTTGGTTTTGTATCCTTCTCCATGTTCTTGAATAGTTTTTCAGATAACAATACGTGGGTTTTCACTCCCCCATTCAAAGGCGAATGCCCGAGCGGAGAAAAAAACACGCTGGTAGTTAACTTCAAAACCCCGGTTGCATTTTCTAAATCCAAACTAAGAAAAGGATCATTGAGTCGAATCAGTTTTTGAACACTTCCTTTTCCAAAAGTGGAAGGACTTCCCACTAAGAGGGCTCTTTGATGATCTTTCAAAGCAGCTGCTAAAATCTCACCAGCACTAGCGGTTTGCTCATCTACCCAAACAACCAAAGGCCCGCGATAAATAGGCTTCAAATCCCAGTCGGACTTGAGCGTCTTCATTTCCTCTTTATCTTTAACTCCCACGATTACTTTTGGACCCAGAAAAAAACCAGCCATAGTAACGGCTTCCTCCAAATAACCGCCTGGATTCCCCCGAAGATCTAAAATCAGAGCGCTTAAGGTGCCGTCTTCTTGAAGGTTTTCTATTTGGTTTTTTAAGTCCTCTGAGCTACTTTGTTCTTCTTGATCCTCCGAACCCAAACCTCCTCGACCGTAAAAACTGGGAATAGAAATCAAGGCAACTTTTTTACCAGCTTGGGTTTTAATTTTTTCAAGTCTGACTTTTCTATCCTGAAAGACCTGAGCTGTTCGAAGAAGTGTTTTAGAGAAACGTCCTGTCTTGTTTTCCACAGTTAATTGTAACTCTGTCTGATCATTTCCTTTGAGAAGCTCGGTCGCATTTCGAAAACTTAATTGGGTGAGATCATGGCCATCCACTTCAAGGATTTGGTCTTCTGCTTTAATGCCAGCTAAATCAGCGGGAGATTTGGATGTCACTTCAATAATTTTTAATCCTTGAAGTGATTTCTCGACGGTAATTCCAACACCAGCGGTTCTTCCCGATAGCTCCTCATAAAAATCGCTAAACTCGCTATCCAAGAAATAAGTGGAGTAAGGATCCAAAGCCCCTAACGTAGCTTTAACAAGAGCTGTCTGAGCTACGACTGTTTCTGGAAACAAAACTTCTTCCACTTGCTTCTGAAAAAAACGAAGGGGTTGTTTTTCAAAAGAAAGCCCCCCCAAAAAGCTTGTTTGCCTCTGATCAAGCTCTTCCACTGTTTTTGGAAAAGAAGTGTATTTTCGAACTTTTTTGTTTTTGTTGGATTTGATAGGAATTGAAACTTTCGCTTCCACTCTGCGTTTGGCTAAGCTTAAATTCCGATTCAGCCAAGATTGAAAAACACGACAATCATTTTGTGCAATAAAGGTCTTCCAATTTTGGGATACTTGCTGACTCAGTTCCTGAACTTCACTTTCAAGAAATAACAGGTGATGAGGGTCCAGCTGTTCTGAAAATAGTTTCGCTACTTTTTTAGCAAGAGCAGGATCCTGAATAGTTCTAGACGCAAAACCATGGTTTTTCTGACTCCATGAAAAGATTCGAACAATGTCAGAACAACTAGGGATGTCTTGAGAAGAGTTTCGAGATCTCTCACCTGAGCCTTTTACTGCAAAGAGAACCCCTAACCCGATAGCAGAAACTAGAAGAATGCGCCTAAAAAACACCCCGATGCCCCCTGTGTTTTTACAGAATACTTTCAACCCAAGAATTAACGCAATGTATCACAGCTAGACAGCCATTTGTAGTGACATTTTAGGCACTTGCCTAAGTCCCCCAAAGAATTGATGTAAAAGCTGACGAAAAACAAAATTTCTAGCTTATGGAAAATACTGGCTTTTCCGATAAGAAAAGGTCGAATTGTAGAAAGGTTAGACGGGTTTTCCTAATTGATTTCAATAACTTAATTCACATCTCGTTTTGACCTTAATCGACAGAATTGCTAAACTAAGGGAAATAGAACGTTGCGTCACAACAACTAAATGAAAGAAACAACAGGTAAGGAGTAACAACTATGTTGAAGCAATTCTTAAAGGACGAACAAGGACAGACAACGGTCGAGTACTTATTAATCATAGCAGTCATTGTGGTGGTGATCGCCACTTTGGGAAGCAAAATGCAGGTAAAAGTAGGACAACTTGCCGAGCAAATTTTCGGTCAAATGGGCGGCCAGGTCGGAAAGCTGATGCAGAAATCCGGACTTTAATAAGTACTCTTTAAGCAGGGAGACTGATGAGCGTTAGGGGCATCCTTAAGAAAACTCGTGGGCAAAGCACCGTCGAGTACATACTTTTGGTTGCCTTTGGTGCCTTTCTCTCCATGCAATTCGTGGGTTTCTTCAACGGTGTTTTTAAGGATGGCTTGCAAGAGCTTGAGAAAAACATCGAAGTCGAAACTCGCACGGGCGACAAATTCACTCGTTAGAGTCTGTTTGAAGGGCTCGTCTGGCTTCTCAGTAACGTTAGGGGGACGTATGGCCGGAGCTTTGGAAATAGGAGTTTGGGCCTTGCTCGTGGTAGCAAGTGTAACTGATCTTCTTTGGAGCAAGATCTTTAATGCCCTCACCTTTCCTTTTTTGGTGGGAGGGCTCCTCTTTCGCTTTTTTTCATTTGGCCTGAACGATTTAGAAACGGCTCTCCTCTCCGTGGGAGTCGCCGTTCTTGTTTTTTTTCCTCTCTATTACTCTCAGGTTTTAGCAGCTGGCGATGTCAAACTGCTCATGGCCGCTGGGGCTTGGCTTATTCCGAATGAAACATTTAAGTTAGCCGGACTCACGATTGTGATTGGAGCCATTGCGGGTCTTCTCATTCTCATTTTTCGAAAAATCGTCGATAAAACGAAAGGTAAAACGCGGATGCCTTTTGCACCTGCTTTTCTGTGCGCTTTCTCATTTTTAAAAATTGCGGAGACACGAGGATGGACTTGGTAATTAGAAATCAGAAAGGGCAAACAATGGTTGAGTCCCTACTCTTGACCCTTGTTGCAGCTATGACAGTCATTTTTATTTTGCCAGAATTTGGAAAATTTACGGTCGAAACAATTGAAGATATTCGCTCGCGATTAGGAAGTATTACCAAAGATGGTGAGGTTTCTCAAAGTGAGAAACAGCCTGGGCAAAGAGGACACCCTTCAAATCCGGAACGGTTCAAGGCTTTGCATTTTTAAGGAATTCAAGAAATGAAGATTTTTGAAAAACTCACAAAACGAGAAGGGCAAACGGTAGTTGAGTTTATGATTGTCAGTCTTGTTGTTTTTTTCTTTTTGTTTTTTTTATTAAGCATCTCTTTCGTTTTGGTTCTTAGTCAGTATGTGGATTATGCCACTTTCATGTCTGCTAGAACCTATAAAGCTGCGCACGGAGATGCGGGAAGCCAGGTTTCAAAAGCCCAAGAGGTTTTTGAAGCCTACATTGCTCCGGTAAGAGCGATGGGCTTAGTCCGAAATGTTTCGAGTTTAGAATTTACTAAAATAAATCCGGGAGACCGACCGAATCTATCTGAAGGTGTACGCGTCAATTACGACGTAAATTTATTTTATCTCCCTCCCCTCTTTGCGAAAAACAAAGTGAACAGCGCTATCACTCTCACCAGCGAAAGCTTTTTGGGACGAGATCCTAATTTCGATGAATGTGTAGATTTCTTCAAAAATTTCACCAACCGTTTGGGCATTAACGTTCAAGATCTCGTGGGACAAATGGAGGATAACGGATGTTAAAACTCCTTAAAAATCGAAAAGGACAGACCGTTGTTGAAATGGCCATTTCACTTCCATTTCTTATTTGGCTTATCTACTACACTCTCAGCGCTTATTTTTCGATGAGAACAGCGCAGGTGGGTCAAAAATACGCCGCTATGAGTCTCTATCAACGTGTTGATTACAGAGCAAATTTCGTGGTGGATAAAGTGGCCGATCCAAATGGTCGATTAGCAGCGCGTAATTTTCTTGCGGTGCAATACCAAAGTGCCAATGAACGAAATACTCCCAAAAGAAAAATCGTAAAAGGGCCGATCAGTATAGAGCAGACCGTTGGGATCTGTCGTGAACCGAGGTGTGACTGAATGAATCGAACCATTCTACTTGCTGTGCTAGCTCTGGGCATTGCTATCGCCTTAGTGGCCGGCTACACGAGCATGAGACAATCCGAAATCACGCGCGGATTTGGTGAAACGGTGGAAGTTGTTGTCGCCAAAGAAAATATTCCCGAATATGGTTTAATTCGCCCAGAACAGTTAACAACGATCAGCATCAATAAGAAATTTGCCCAACCTCAAACGATTCCGCCCGCCCAGATCTCAGAAGTGATTGGCCGATCAAGTTACGTAAATATTTATGCGGGCGAACAGGTCACTCTCACTAAGCTAATTCAACAAGAGGGAAAACCCGTTTTAGATAAACAACTCGAAAAAGAGCATCGGGCAGTCACGATTCAAATTTCGCCTCACACAGGTGTGGGAAGATTGATTCGCCCAGGAAACAGAGTCGATATTTTGATTGCTGCTAAATACGAGAAAGATCAACCGGGTGGTGCAGGACCTCGAGGCTACGTCGAAGTAAAAACGGTTTTTGAAAACGTTTTGGTTCTTGCTACCGGCAAAGCAGTCGTACACAGCGTTCCCACACGAGTGAATAGAGCTGTATTAAGTAGCCTTGAGGCAGAGTTCGAAGCTCAACGACGAAAAGATCTTTATCAAACCGGTCTGGATTCTTCCACCACTTCTCGGCCGGACGATAATTACAATACTATTACGGTTCAGCTTCCCTTAGCGGAAGCTGAAAAACTGATACTGATACAAAATGGTTTTGGGGATCAAGCACTCTATTTAACTTTGCGAAATTCCGGAGACGAGGCTTCTGTTCCTCTTCAAACAACACTTTTAGAGCAGGTCATTGGCAAGGATAGTGCGTTGGGCGACAGCAAAATTCGATTACCCGCTCTACCGAAATATGAACCAAGATTTTACGATTACCGGGGAGGTCAAGCGATTCCCCAATAATCGCTGGATATAGATTATGGAAAAAAGAGCAAC
>JBJSXY010000048.1:0-2170 GCA_046086625.1 Pseudomonadota bacterium
GATTCACAAAGCAAATGAGATATGAGGACTTTATTCTTTTTTAACCTTAAAACAGGCTGTCTTGCTCTCAATACCAGGTGCTCGCTCTGTTTTGATCTTTTATGTGCGCTCGCGAGTAGAGTTGTATCATGGGTTTTTTGAAGAGGGCCTCGACTCAATCATTTCTACTTTTTTAGATGTGTCTAAATCGTTCGTAAAGGTATCTAGGAGAGGATGTTTTCAAAAATTTAAAACTTTTCTTTAAAGCTCTTATCTGGACGAATTCTAACCAAGCTTATTGCTCAAAAAACTCTGTCAACTTCTAATAGGAGCATTTTAATAAATGGCAATCGCCAAGTCCGCTGCTTCAAGTTCGCTCTTTTGGCTTAGGCCCTTCGGGAAGAAGAATTTTATCACTAGGAAGCTTGCTCGTGCCGACGGCATCGAAGACGACTTCTACTTTATTACTGAGAGTTTGCTTAAGTTCGTCGGGAATAGTTACTCCAAAAGTAGAAAGCGTAAGTTCTATTTGAACTGATATTCGAAGAAGATTTCCAGGCAAGCGCTTGCGGGTTTTTTCCCCTTCAACGAAATAAGAAAGTTTAAGAGGCACTTCAAGCGGAGTTGTTTTTCCTCGATAACTCACGCTCGCTTCAGCTAAAAAAGCCGTATCGCTTTTTTCAGTAAGACTGCCTTTGGTTTCTTTCACCCATTTCTTGACTTGGACAGAAGCTAGGGGGTGTTCTTTAACGTCGAGCACTTTTTCTTGTAAGACGATATCTCGCACTCCACTTCCCGTTTCACAAGCGCGTGTATCAAATTCTAATTCTCCCTTTATTCCTGATTCTAATGCTTGGGGATCTAATTCCATCCACCCCCGAACCAGATGACACTGCGCGACCATTTTTTCTAGCGGCGCATCAGAGACGATGGCTAGTAAATTTCGCTGGGTTAAATCGCGGATTTCAAAACGGGCGGGTTGGGCGGAGGCTGAAAGAGCGATAAGAGAGAGAATGAAGAATCGGAAATCCATGGAAACATCAGTTTATCATGGGATTCGGTAAACGTTTACTGATGAATTATCTTCATTGGCGTAGATAATCTGGTCGTTAGGTGAAATGGCGAAGCTAATCGGTTGAATATCGATGTAGTTGATGTAGTTCAAATTGGCATCAAAGACATAAACACCTGCTAATGCAGAGCCGGAAACCTGTCCCCAACTCGATACGGGTTGATGGTGGACATAAAGCCTGTTTGCAGTAGCAACTACTTGAACGGGATTTATCTGAAACGGGAAATTTCCAGTAGCGCTGCCAGTATTTGGATCAAGTACTAGCACTTGACTGCAAGCCGCCACAAACACTTTCCCTTGGAAAATAGCTGAAGACTGTTTTTCCACACCTCCACAGCTTGTGTTGATGGGAAGGGGTTGAATTTGAGGTCGTGGATCCGAGCTAAGGGTTCCAATATTAAGTCGGGCCATGACATTACCTCGAAATCCCCAAATTTGATTTAGGTTGGGAACATAGACCATGCTGTTCCAGCGGAATTGGTCTTTAGCAGCTTCATTAAATTGAGGAACATTGCTATTGGGATTAAAAGAAGCAAAGAGGTTGGGAAACGAGTAAGGTAAAGCTAACGTTACTTGAGAGAAACTGATGTTCGCTGTGTTGATCTGATAAAGTCCGGTTTGACTACTCACATACAAGTGAGAATTCACCTGAACCATTGAAAGCACATTAGCCGCATTCCCATCAAGAAAGTTTGGAACATTAGGATTCACGGGCAAGGCCGAACTCCCCGAAATAAACGCCCCCGAACTAAAATCATAAGCACCAAATCCACTTCTAGCTCCCGTAGCAATTAAATAGCGATCTGTGGCCATCAAAGTGGCCTTTTCGGTGATTTCGGAAAGTGTGGCCAAGTAAATCGGCCCCGTATCTCGGCTCTGCGGAGTCGTCAACACTCGCCCCAACTTCTGCGCGCACCCTGAAGTGAGGATCAGCATTCCCAGGAGAGCTAACAATCTCATGTTGTAAAACCTGTTGTTCATTTCTCTAGCCGCCGTAAAGTATTTCCAGAATACAGCTGCAATGGGCATTCCAATACATTCCCCCTTGAAAAGACTCGAGTTTTTCCTCGAAGCTCCAAGAATTCATGTTACCCCAACAAGTGAGAAAGTTCATACCAC
>JBJSXY010000049.1:0-3068 GCA_046086625.1 Pseudomonadota bacterium
GAAAAAACTTTTTCGAAGGGCTTTAACTTCTTGTGGGAATGTCCAAAGGGGCAATGAACGGCTGGACATTTTTCGGTGTCTGGAGTGATGTCCCCTCGTTCCACCAGATCCAAAGCGAGTTCTTCATAGTCTCTCCAAGCAGATAAAAGACCGTCTGGATCCTTAAATTTACCCTTGGGAGCCGGCTTAAAAGGCATTCGTCTAGCGACATCTGCTTTCTCAACCACATCTAAAGTCACGTGAATAGCCAAATCACTGGATTCAAAAAACTGCATCACTGTCCAATCGGCTGAAGCCAAATCAAATTTCCGCTTTGCTTTTTCAGCAAGCTCCAATTCCATTTTAAGAGCGGTATCGTCTCCTTGAAGTCCTTTTCCAAGCCAAGAATCCAATTCTTTTCCCAGAGCTTGTCGAAGCGTGGTTTCATTAATTCGAGCACTTCCAAAAACTCCCAACGAAGAAATATAAGGTTGGGGCTGCAGAGCCGCCATGTTGTCTTGCTTTGCCTGAGGGGTTTTAGATTTGAGCGGTATCGTGTCTTCGGCAAATAAGAGAGTTGAAAGAACACTCAAAAAAAGAAGGATGCTTCGAGTCATAAGGCCTCTATTTTTCAGGTAAATTGAGGCTTTATTGTATCACGTTTATAAACTAGCTCTTAAGAAGACCTGGACCACGCCGTCTTCAAGACCTTCGCCGATTTGGAAAGCGGAGAGATCGGAACTCATTAAGCTTGAAGAATCGTAATAGCCCATCCCCAAGCTATAATGGGAGTCCACTGCGTAACTCAGTTCAGGGTTGATCCAAACAAAATTTTCAATGGCACCTGAAGATTTATTGCCAGAAGCTACCCGCATTTTGGTCGCACTCCAAAGAAGGGGAAAACTAAAACTAAGGTCTTTTGATAAATTAAATGAAACTTGCAGCCCCACTCGGTTTTCAACTATCGGATTTGCTTTCCCGTTATGGGAGGCTTGGCTAAATGCATGAACGATCGGAATCTCAAGAAATGTAAGAGAAACTGATTCACTGAGTTTTTTGGAAAGAATAAAATAGGTTCTTAAAGCCGTAATCATGCCGGCTTCGCGGCGAGCTCCCAGAGTGGGCACCATAAGGCGCCCCTCATAAGCTAGAGAGAGGGTTTTATCTTTGCTTTCAAAAATTTGATTACGAGTCCAATCCAAATATCCATCTTGAGCAATGAATCCAAGCCCGTCAGCTCCCCCCGCTAACGAAGAGTTGTACAAATTTGTCCAAAAATTTTGAACGTAAATTAGATTAAATACAGGCGAGAATTGGTACCCAAGCTCGACAGAGTTCTCAAACCGAAAGCTATCCGTGCCTTTTAGAGAAACCGTGGGCCTGACATCAACTCCCCCCAACATTTTTGAGGGAGAAGTCGTCCCCGTAGCTTCCAAAAAATCCGAACCTTTAAGAGGAGAGCGGGCTTCCTCATCTTGATTCTGAGGTGCCCCTAAGGACCCTAAGCTTGAGAAGAATACCAACGAAAGAACTAAAATTGAACGCATCATAGATCACCTATACCGAAGGCCGGAACACAGCACAATAGCAAACTAAAGCCTTGAAAGGGTTCTCTGGGAACGACTAGATTAACCCCATGAACTCCCACCCCAAAAATCGATTGGCCTCTGAATCTAGTGCTTACTTGAAACAGCATTCTAGTAACCCAGTAGATTGGTACCCTTGGGGGCCAGAAGCACTCCAAAAAGCCAAAAAAGAGAATAAACCTATTTTTTTATCCATTGGGTATTCGGCCTGCCATTGGTGCCACGTGATGGAACGCGAAAGCTTTGAAGACCTAGAAACCGCGGAAATTCTAAAAAAACACTTTGTGAGTATTAAAGTAGATAGAGAGGAACGCCCGGATCTAGATCATATCTATATGGCTGCCGTTCAAGCACTCACTCATCGGGGAGGGTGGCCGCTCACTGTTTTTCTAACTCCCGCCCTTCAACCCTTCTACGGCGGCACTTACTTTCCTCCCCAAGATCGAATGGGAATGCCCAGTTTTAAGAAATTGCTTTTGGGAATTGCTCAAGCTTGGAAAAATCGCCCGCAAGATCTCATTCAATCAGCAGTGGAACTGACTCAAGCGCTTCAGCAAATGTCTGAATTGGGAACTCATTCGAGTGGAGACAAAGCCCAGCTCACTCTTTCCGACGTTGAAACAATAACTGCTCGAGCTTATCAAGCAATTCAGGAAAAAGTAGACCAAGATCATGGCGGGATGGGTTCCGCTCCGAAGTTTTTTCACACCATGGATTGGAAAGTAGTTTTACGCCATTGGAAAAACTCTAACGACCCAGAATCACTTTCTCTTCTTGAAAATACGTTAGACCATTGGTCGCGAGGGGGGATTTACGATCAATTAGGCGGAGGTTTTCATCGTTACTCCACCGATAGGGTGTGGCTTGCTCCCCACTTTGAAAAAATGCTTTACGATAATGCACTTGTTCCCCAAGTTTTTCTGGAAGCTTTTCAAGCGACTCGCCGAGTGGAATATGCTCGCACCGTTCGAGAAACTCTCTATTATGTCATGAACCGAATGACCGATCCCCTCGGAGGTTATTTTAGTACGGAAGATGCGGATAGCGAAGGCGAAGAAGGAAAGTTTTATGTTTGGAACAAAGCGGAAATCGAAAAGATTTTAGGAACTGAAGCGGCAACGATTTTTTGTGAAGCTTACGGCGTTTCACAAAAAGGCAATTGGGAAGGCGTGAATATCCTTCATCTTCCTAAACCTCTCGACCCCTTTATGGAAGATTCGTTAGCCAAGTCGAAGCGACTTCTTTTTGGAGAAAGAGCGAAACGAATTGCCCCTCACCGGGATGAAAAAATCATTCTGGCTTGGAATGGTTTAATGATTGAAACAATGGCGCGTGCTCATCAAGTTTTAGATGCCCCGGCTTATTTAGAGTCTGCTAGAAACTGCGCCCTTTTTGTTAAGAACTTCTTACAGAAGTCTCATTCACAGCTTTACCATTCATTTCAGGATGGAAAGCCCTACTTTAATGCTTATTTGGATGACTACGCTTATTTCATCAATGGGC
>JBJSXY010000050.1:0-3288 GCA_046086625.1 Pseudomonadota bacterium
ACACCATCACCGCACTGAGTGTGAGCACTGTCAAAAAACTGCCCCGGATGTAGAACGTTATGAGCACCGAAACCGGCTCCTCGATGTTCAATGGCTCTGTCTCATCTGTGCCGACCAATACAAGATCAGCGATGATTTAAGGCGAACTGCTCAGAGTTCCTTTTCAAAACGCAAACTCTTTTTACGAACTTACGGGCATACACGTCGGTTCTAGAAACTTTTTCAAAAACAAAACCCCCGACGGGACTCGCCCATCGGGGGTTTTAACATTTCAACTTTACCGCAACTTACTTCCAAGGAAACAAGACAGTGTCAATCACATGAACCACTCCATTGGTAGCTTCAATATCAGCCATAATAATCTTGGCATCATTCACAAAGGTACCCGAAGCATCTTTGTAGAAGAAAAGAGTCTCTCCCTCTTTAGATACCACTTTTTCTCTCGCAATTGCATCCTTCACCTTTACAGATCCATCGATCACATGAAGCAGAAGGAGCTCTGTCAAATATTCCTTGTCGGTTAGTAAGTCGTTTCGCTCTCTCTCAGACATACGTCTAAAAGCATCATCGGTAGGAGCAAGCACAGTAATATTTCCCTCTTTCTGAAACTCTTCTGTGAGCCCCGTGATTTCCAGCGCTTTCAAAAGAAAAGTAAATTTCCCTGACTGCTTGGCCATTTCAAGGATGGTTCCTTTTTTAATTTCCGGATGGGGGCACTTTCCTTGATCCGATGCAAAGGACCGAGGTGACATTCCAGCCACACACAATCCAACTAAGAGAAGAATGAGATTTCGTTTCAGTTTCATGGGATTACCTCTTGCTATTAAGTTTGCGACAGGAGGGCCGTGTAAAATCCAATCGCAAAATCTTCTTTTGCACGGCCATCAACTCCAAGAGAACCGCTCTCCGAGCTACGCTCCTGTCTTAATAAAACTCATCAGCAAGAGATGTGCCCTAATTTTAGTTTCCGATCAGTTTTGATTTGAGATCTTCTAGACCCTTATCCACAGGGGTTCCCAAGTAGGCTTTCCAGACATCGGTGGCCATATTCTTGCCTTGGCCTTTGATTACTTTTCCAGGAGCTTCTAGAACGAGCTCTTCATCTCCTGTGGGAAGTTTCGTTCCAATCAGCATCATAGATTCTCCGGGTGAAACAGAGAAATCAAATTGGCCAAAGAAATTTTTCAAATGGGGTGCATTCAAATCCACCCCATTTTTTTCTAGGGCTATTTTCAAAGCCTCTCCGATTTCCTTCGCAGTGAGAGAACGAAAAAAAGTAAGATTCATCACTTTGCCTTTCGAAGCAGAAATACTTTCCATCGGATTTAGCGCATTTATTTTTGAATTGGAGTCAATGTAGTTTGCAGCTGCATACACATTCACATCCATAATAGCCACAGTCTTCCAACGTATCCCCGCTCCAGTTAACTTTAAGTCGAACTTCTCTTTTCCTTTTACAACAGTGGCATTCGAAAGGATCTTCACGACTCGACCTGTGTCAGTCATGCTCTTGCCAGAATCTTTAAGTTCAATCGCATTTCCTGAGAACTCAACAAGGGAGGCTCCGTACGATGCTGAAACAATTAATAATAAACCCAGAGACAATTTTTGTAACATCGGTTTCTCCTTCCAAAAATGATTATCTTTTAAGTGTCTCTCTGGTGACAAAAAGGGTCAACTTCATTCGGAAAAATTGTTTTTTGCAGTTTAGTTGAAATTCGGTATAAACGGGCATACAAAGAAAGTGAGAGGTAACCTCTCAGAAAATAGGAGAAGAAAAATGAACCTGAAATTAACCGCCCTCGGTTTCCTGGCAATCTGTGGATTAGCCATGGCTGATGCAAGCCCCAATGCCCCAAAAACTGTCGAAACTGCCCTTACTAAGGCTTATATTCCACTCGGATTCGATGATAACGATCGGATTCAAATTGCTGTAGCAGGCACGTTTAAAAACACTTGCTACAAAGTAGGCCCTCACGCATTGAAAGTAGATGCTGAAAGTAAGACTATTACAGTCCAACAACAAGCTTACTTATACAGCGGTGTTTGCTTACAGATGTTCGTGCCTTACTCAGAAGTTATTGATGTAGGTATTATCCCCTCGGGAGATTATAAAGTCGTTGATTCCAAGTCAGGCGCTAAACTTGCCGAACTTCCTGTGAAACAAGGTACCACTGCGGGTCCAGATGATTTCACCTACGCCCCCGTGAGCGATGCTTATGTGGTGAAGGACGAAGAAACTGGCAAGCACGTTTTGGCTCTATCAGGTAGCTTCGGAGATCGCTGCTCTGATTTCCAAGACATCAAAATAAATGTGGCTAACGATGTCATCATTGTTCAACCAGTTCTTGCGAGAAAAGCTGAAATCTCCTGTGCTCCTGAAAAAGTCCGTTTCTTAAAGACGATTGAGCTTGAAGATACAGTGAAAGAGGGCGTGTACATGCTTCATGTTCGCTCTCTTAACGGACAAGCTATTAATAAGCTTGTAGATCTAGAGTAGTCGTTCGAGGTTCGTTAAGTAGAGAGGCCTGGGTGTCTTAACACCCAGGCCTTTTCTATTTGGTTCATTCAAGTCCGATTAGTGAGCTACGCGGCTCAGTGGCTGATTGGGATACGAGGCCACCCAGCCATATTCTCTTTCCTTCCGATAAAGAGTACGGCGATTAATGCCTAGAAGTTTGGAGGCTTTATCTTTCCTCCCTCCAGTTTTTTTCAGAATGATCTCAATATATCGTTTCTCCAGTTCATCCAAAGTAGGTTCATCCTCAATGATGCTTTTAACTTCTGAATTTGGCTCTTTGTTTTCTTTTCGTCGCAACCATTCATTTTGCCTTTTAAGTTCAGAAAGCTCACAGGCTCTACGAACTCGATGCAGTAGCTCCCACGGTTGAAAAGGACGATTGACCAAAGTAAACACTCCCTGTCCAACTAATTCGCGTGCTTTGTCCATCTCGGCGTTTGTCGGAATCAAAATGATACCTAAGTCGGGCCGTGCCCTTCGGATATTATTTAAACTAGTTAATCCATCAGCAGAGAGCATCGGAACGGAAGCTACCAAAACATCCAGATTTAGATCTGTTTTCTGAAGTTCCTCAGGCGCTGACACGGTACTAACTCCATAGCCTTCTTGAATCAATAAATCCTGCAAAAGCTTTCGCATTGCAAGATCACCTTCCAAAATGCCAATTCTTCTTTGTGTTTCTAAGTTCATATTTTTCCTCCAATCGCCACTAAAGCAGCATCCATGCCAGTTTCGAGACAAAACCGCGCCTGGCTTTTTGTTTGCAC
>JBJSXY010000051.1:0-5958 GCA_046086625.1 Pseudomonadota bacterium
TGACTTGAAAACTTCTTCTTACATTTTCGACACTGATAGCGCGCCACTTTTTGGTGGTTCCAGCGAGTTACGTAGTAGCCTTTCTTGATGCTAAATCGAGCCGTTGGGCTTAAGTGATATTCACAAAGAGTATTAGGACAATAGGGCCTAGCTTTCATTAAAACAGCTATTACGACTCTTTCCAGAACAACTCAATCAACCCAAGGGAGCGTAATCAGAGAAATTTCACACTGTCACTTCCCCCCACAGGCCCACTCAAAGGGGGCAGGTATAAATCTTTCTCTCTTCCATTCTCTTTACCGCATGGGGAGAGAGAACCCAGTTTTTGATCACAGGCTTCTTCACAGGACAAAAAGTAGCATTTTTTTCATCTCTCGTCCCCCCTTTCGTATCCTTTCGTCTCCCTTCAGCTTTTGTCTACCTGATCAAAAGAGTGGCGTGAAAGTGGCGTGAAAAATTTGCAAAACAGAACCGAAAGAAGCTGAAAGACGCTTAGGGAAAATGAACTGATTCACTAACTAAAATCATCACTTGTGTTGAATTTATTGATGTTTTTAAAAAGCGGCAAAAGATTTCGAGTCTCGCCGCCCCGATTCCATAACTAATTGAAATTAAATAGCTTTTCGATTCGGATGGCCAAAAAATGACGTGGAAATGACGTGGAAAATTTTTATTTTTTTCCACAACCCACCAGGTAAATTCCTTTACGGCACCACGGATCCTAAAAGACGTGTTTGGGGAGCCTTGGTGGGTCTGGTTTTATTCACTTCTCGTAATGTCTTTAAAGTAAGATCCGTTAAAAGGTTATAGGCGGCTTGTTCATGTGCAAAATTCTCACGTTGAATAGGATAGAGGCGTCCGTCTTGATTCACCAAATTCAGAAGTCGGCCTTCAACTCTTTCAGAGACTCGGTAGAGCTGATCTCGTTGTTCGGCACTTAACGAGGAATCCGAGGCCAAACGTCGAATAGCATCCGCCGCGTAAGGGGCGTTTCCGAAGCCGTAGTAGGTGGCCATTTGCTGCCCTTCGGGATGGCGATTATGCGTGCGGTTTGTTTGCAATGGAAGTTCAAATAGCTGAGAAAAGTTTTCTTCGAAGTTTTTTAAGGTAGTTAAAAGCCTTTGCGCTTCTTGGGGACGCGATTCCTCCGAGGCTTGTTGGTAAATTGCAAACTGTGCAGTCACGGCTCTGCCAGACGACTCAACAGAAGTCGTAGGGGCGCGGTTATTATAATCATAAGAAAAGCTCACAGAATTTGGGTCCTCGACTCTCCGGCGCTCAAGGTTTTTAAGAGCTGCACGGCCGACATCAGGTAGGCCGCCTTGTGGCAAGCTCAGCACCATCGAGGCTTGGGCAAAAGTAGAAAAACTACTATCATCCCCAAAACGAATCACTGGATTGCCTGCGTTCGAAATCCGGTTAAATTGCTGGTCCGTTAAAGATCTCACTTTTGTAACGAGGGAAGGGGCAAGTGATATCCCTTTCGATTCTGCAAGATTCATTAGTTGATTCAGTTGGACTCCTTCGTGAATATCCCAACCGACTCCTCGCGATTGGCCACTCACTCTCGAAGCAAACTCCGCAGCTCTCTTCTCGGCTTCGGGATCGAGATCCATATCGGCCAAGGTCAGGCTGTGCACCTCTGTGGCTTTTCCACTGGATTTTTCCAAAATCTGATTAAGAAACTGTTCCAACTGCGGTCGTATCTCGTCTGGTTTCTGGGAGCTTGTTAAGAGGGACCGAAAAGCTAGAGCTCGGGGCCCGATAGCGGCAGACGAGTCCTGGCTTAATTGTCTCGCTATGGCTTGTGCGGCTTCTGACGCTTTTTCAGCGGCATTCACAGGGCGCTGTTCTGTTTGAATTTTAAAAACTCGGTTATCTAATTCCCTCACAAGGGGAGTGGGTAGGTTTTGTCTCAGATAGAGCCGAAGCTCGTCGTATTTATCATGAGCAGCTAGAATACCTGTGAGTTGGGTCTTTAAGGCTTCGTCTGCTTTGTCTGGATGAGCTTTCAGTGTCGTGCCTAAAGCATAACTTGCATCAAAGGCGAGATCTGGTTTTGTGAGTTTTGATGCAAATAAAGGAATCAAAGCTGGGTCTTTGAGCTCCGTAAGAAGAGCGAGGTTGGCGTAGGGAATCCGAGTGGTGCCGCCCTCTAAAGAGGTTTTCAGTTGAGTCGAATGCTCCTTAATAAGTTCCGGGTATTTTTTTAAAAGAGAGACACTCCCGGCCAAAGCATTTAGGGTAAAGCTATCCGACTCTTCCGAATTCATGTGAGTCATGAAATTCGAAAAGAGGCTTGTAACAGTTCCTTTAAATAAATCGCGTTCTTTTTGGGAACGTTCATTCAAGATTTCCACCCCCGCAATGAATAGCCCCCTACTGTATATTCCTGATCTGTACGCTATCACTTCAGACGTGGCTTTTTGGAGAAAAGGTAGTAAGTCTTCAGCCTTGGCACTCTTTCCTAAGCCTCTGAGTGCTGCCTCCATTAAGTCTAATCCAAAGCTATCATCCAGATTTTTCCCTTTCTCAAAGATGGTCTTTAGTTCCTCGACAGTCCCATTGAGAGTCAATTTAGCGTTTCGTGGAAGCTCCTTTTTGATTTCCAGAAGCTCCTCTGGACTCGCTGAAGCGATGGTCCTTAAGGTCCCTAATAAGATGTCAGTTCTTCGATTGTCCTTTTCATCTAGAAGCCTTGCTGCAGTAATCCGATCTGAGCTGTGTGATGAGGAGGAGAGGTCGCTAAAAATTTGTTTGCTTTTTTCTCCATCAACAACTTCTAGTGCCCGAAAAGCGTGGTTTTTTTGGGAGGAGTTTGTGCCCGTATCTTTTAAAACCGCTATCAAGCGTTCTGAATCTTCGGGGGTAAGAGGCACATGTCCATTTTTTAAAAGCGATACAAACGAGGCTAATTGGGAGTCCCTGTGAGATGCGCTGTCTTTCTCTTTCATCCAAGAAAAGACTTGTTGCTTAGCATCGGGTACGAGCTTAAAGAACTGCTCAAAAATAGCGGGGCGATTACTTCCTGTATTGATCATGAGTTGAGCTTGAGCTGCAGTCAGTGGAAAATCTGATTTAACAACCGCACGTTCTAAAGCAGAATTGTCCTGCCCTGGTTTAAGATCATTAAAACCACGCTCGACTATTCGGTGTTGCAATCCCTTGGGAAGCTCTCCTATATGTTTTAAAAGAAGGGAAGTGTCTAATTTTTCCAGGGCCGAAAGAGTTTTTCCTTGGGCGGTTGTTGGAAGCTTCAAAAGTTCTTCCATGAAAGTTTTAAGAGGCTTATTGCTTGAATGGTTCCAGTTCTCATCTTTGGGGATAGTTTCTAAAATCAGTTTTTTGGTTTCATCGCTTTGTTCTTCTTCTAGATACTTTTTGATAAATTCCCGCATGGTTTCTGGAGTTGCGTTGGGTTCATCGTTCTTATTCAATGCGAGAAGGTCCCTGAGAGCTTTTTCGAGATCTGAAGCAGGTTTGGGCTGATCAGCCGCGCCAGCACCAGGGTCGAGTGGGACTCCACCCGCTTTTAGCAAACCATCCAGGACATGACCCAGGCCCTCATCTCCAAGCACTAAAGAAGGCACCTCCAGCAGAAGCACAACCAAAATGAATGCAAAAATACGCATAAATAGTGAGTTCGTATTCTTAAAGTGAGCAAGGAAGGTGCCAGAGATTGAGCTACGAGTGGGTGGGGAACAATATGAAAACTGTCGAAACTTTGGTCAGATTATGCCTCTCGGGGAAACGTGAGAAAAAAACAGAAAGCCTATCCACGAATTAAGATGCTTTGTAAAAGTGTCAAAGCGATTCCCTTTTCACATCCCGATTTAAATAAGTGGCGATCAAATGCCAGTGGCGTTCGGTTTCAACATGAGAAGACTGGTTTCTTAATTACGGGAGCTGTTGATGACTGGTTTTCGTTACCCAATGGAGAGGCCGTTATTATTTCACCCCGGCGCCTGTCGTCTTCGGCCATCGGATTAATGGCTAGCGATATTTCACGGTCCGCTTTGAAAATGGATGTAGCATACTTTCTTTATTGAACTAATACGCTTGCTACCTGGTACTAAATTGTGGAGCTGCTGAACTTCGGCAGAGGGACCATGACCAAGGATACCTTTGAGGCTTCAATCGTGCCTAAGCCCCCCAGCCCTTCCTTTGACCTGACCCGAATAGGTGCTATAATCAGGTCATATTATGACCAGAATAAGATGGCTGAACGGGTCACAACTAGACCTAAATAAGAGGCGTGAATGGGTCAAAAATACATTTGGCAAAAAGAAGGATGGCCCAATCTAAAATGGGATAGCTCTGCCCTCCTGGGCCTTCTAGGACAGGCTAGAAAGGCGCAGGGGCGAATAATCGCACAAGCGGATTTTATTGGACTTGAAGAACAAGCGAAAATTCTCGTGGAAGAGGCTTTTACTACTTCCGCTATTGAGGGGGAAAAGCTCGACCGCAACACGATTCGATCATCGGTTGCAAAACGCTTAGGTCTTCCCACGGCTGGACTTCCTAAAAGCGAACGAGCAATCGATGGCTTAGTTGCCATCTTAACCGATGCGACTTCAAAGCATTCCATCACTTTAAACGACAAACGACTTTTTGGCTGGCATGCAGCCCTTTTTCCCACAGGGTATTCGGGATTTCAAAAAATTATCGTAGGTCATTGGCGAAAATCTGCACAACCCATGCAAGTGGTTTCTGGTCCCGAAGGGAAAAGAAAAGTCCATTTCGAGGCGCCTCCTTCAAAAGAACTAAAAGAAGAGATGAAAGCATTTTTAAAGTGGTGGAATAATCCGCCCACAATTGATGGACTTTTAAGAGCTGGCATCGCACATTTTTGGTTCGTTACGATTCATCCCTTTGAGGACGGCAATGGAAGGCTCGCGCGCGCACTTACCGACATGGCCTTAGCGCAAGACGAGAAAACGGGTAGAAGGCTCTACAGTCTCTCATCTCAAATCAACGCTGAACGGAGTGACTACTACGACGTTTTAGAGTGCTGCCAAAAAGGCGCACTCGATATCACAGACTGGCTTTCTTGGTTCTTGGGGCTTTTTATCCGTGCCGTCAGTAGCTCCGAAGAAACGATAGATACTGCTCTATCGATTGCGAAGTTTTGGAAGAAGAATAGCCAGTTGGCTCTGAATGAAAGGCAATTGAAAGCGATTAATCGTATGCTTGAAGCAGGCCCTAAAGGCTTCCAAGGTGGAATGACGAATCGAAAATACGTTGGGCTAACCAAAGTTAGCCCCGAGACTGCAAAGCGTGATCTCCACGATTTGGAGACTAGAGGAATTCTAAAAAGAAACGCTGGAGGTGGAAGATCTGTCAGCTATTCGATCAATTGGGAAGGTCTTTCCTAAATGCCCGTACTAATGCGGACGCTTGCCCACTTTACTCGCGAGTATCCCAGACCACCGTATGTTTTTTTCGTCTTCCCTCGTCTTCCTTCAGCTTTTGTCTACCCGATCAAAACCGAGGCGTGGATGAGGCGTGGAAAATTTGCAAAACAGAACTGAAAAGTTGCGAAAGACGCTTAGGGAAAACGAACTGATTTACAAATCAGAATCATCACTTGTGTTGATTTTATTGATGTTTTTAAAAAGCGGCAAAAGGTTTCGAGTCTCGCCACTCCGACCATCTAAATACCAGACATCGTTAATAATTTAGCGTTGATCACGAAAAAGTGGCGTGAAAATGGCGTGGTTTATTTGACTAAAAAAAACCTGACCAGTTTAATGGCTCTCCAATGACTCCTGAAACTTCTCAACCAGCCAACTCCCAGCATGATGCGCACCGAACGCCACTTTTAGAAGCTGCTATCGAAAGAAATCTGCAACTCTCCTATGAAGCCCGCATTGAGTCTCATGAAAATGCAAGAACACTGGCTTCAGATCTTGCTGCTGCCGGAAAGGATGCCTGTGCCCGATCTCAAAGCACTCCTGC
>JBJSXY010000052.1:0-4119 GCA_046086625.1 Pseudomonadota bacterium
TTCGGGATTAAGTCGGGGTTCTTTTGACATCTGAAAATTAAAAATAAGATTGCCATTTTCGTCAAACACTTGAGTCACGGGTCTTAAACGGCACCCCTGCCCTAAATTCGCAAGCGTAGTGTAACTTTCCGCAAGCTCAAACGGACTGACTTCTGCCCCCCCCAAACTGATTGAGGGAAATAGAGGAATTTCCGAGCGAACTCCTGATTTTTTAATATTTTCCTGAATCGGAGCTAATCCCACGCTTTGAGCCAAGCGAGCAGTTGGAATATTGATAGATTTTTGTAAAGCTTCAGCTGCAGTTACTTCCAAAGGAGAATCCTCTTCATAGTTTCCTGGTTTCCAAGTTTGCTTATCATAATTCCACTCGAAAGGGCTTCCATCGAGCTTTGTGTCTCCAGAAAATGGATTTTCAAAATTGGCTTTTTCAAAAGCAGCCAGAAAAACAAAGGGCTTAAATAGAGAACCGGGCTGTCTCTTTCCAGTTAACACTCGATTAAACTGAGTTTGACGATAGCCACTCCCTCCTTGTAAAGCCAAAACATTGCAGTTCACCACATCAACTGCAATTAAAGCACTTTGAAGTCGGGTTCCTTTTTCGTCTTTCTTTTTAATAGAAGCATAGCCTTTGGTCAGTCGCTCCAGATTACTCTTCAACCCCTTAGAAGCCGCCGACTGAAGAAATGGATTGAGCGTAGTATAAACAGTGACCGGTTCAGAGCTTAATTTTGTTTTCACATCGATTGGCAAGTCCAAGAAAACAAGATCCATAAAATAGCCAATATCTTCTAGATTTCTTTCGGGAGGAACCACGCCCAAAGCTTCTTTCAAGCTTTCTTCGTATTCATCTTTCAAAATAAATCCGGCATCGAACATCTTTTTAAGAACTAGATTTCGTCGCTTCAAAACTCTCTCTGGAGCACGGTGGGGATCGTGAGCATTGGGGAGCTGAATAATAGCCGCTAAAGTGGCACTCTGAGAAAGCGACAAATCGGAAGCCCCCTGATTGAAATAAAATCGGGCCCCCTCTTGAACTCCGTGGATTTCATGAGTGCTCCATTGCCCCAAGTACACTTCATTCAAGTAAGCTTCTAAAATCGCTTCTTTGGAGTATTTCATCTCAGCGACGATAGCGTAAAACGCCTCTTGTACTTTTCTAAAAAGGGATTTTTCTCTGGAGAAAAATAGATTTTTCATGAGTTGTTGAGTAATCGTGCTGCCCCCTTGAACAAACTTTCCAGCTCGAATGTCTTGAATCAAAGCTCGCACGATCGAGCGAAAGCTCACTCCCGGATGCTCAAGAAAATGAACATCTTCAATCGCCA
Organism: Pseudomonadota bacterium; assembly: GCA_046086625.1. GTDB lineage: Bacteria > Bdellovibrionota > FAC87 > UBA2466 > UBA2466 > RFNO01. The sequence continues at coordinate 1,326 of JBJSXY010000052.1, forward strand.
TAGCTGCATATCTCATCGCGCTTGGAATATCAGAAAGGGCAATGGGGCTTTGAGTTCGAACTCGACCCGCATAGAAAGAGCTGATAGCACGCGGCGGAAAATCGAGTTCATTGATGGGTTCCCCAGAATCAATCCGATACACGTTGTCGACTTCTAAAACTCCAAACTCTTTTTCCACAAAACTGATTCGAACTTTAACTTGTTCTTGTTTTCTTCCCGCCCCATCAAAAGCAGGACGATGAATAAGAAGACTACGCGACGATGGGGCACTGGATTCCCATCCAAATTCTCTTTCCGGAAGGCCATCAAAACTTCGACTCTTTCGAAAGCCCACATCCGTTAAGAAAGTTTCTAATTGAGGAAGAGTGAAAATATCTCCTCTTCTCAGCGCTGGAAAAACCCCATAAAAAACACTGGGACGATTGGTTCTCAGCTGATCCATGCGCTCTGATATTTGATAAAGAACAAACCAAACGTAGAGCAAAGAGCTTAGAAAGCCACTTAAAACAATCCAAAGAAAAGGTTTTTTGACCATTGAAAACATCTTAGCTCAAGCGTAGTGTCTTTCCTATGCGCTTAAGTGAATTTCAAGTTAAATATCTCTGCCAAAAAGTCCTTTTGGGCCTAAAGAATAAAAAGCTAATCTCCTTGAAAAAGCCTGAAATGGAGATTTTGGCTAAAATGCAGGAAATTTTTATTCGAGATTTGAAAGTGGAAGATGCAATTAATCAGGAAGCAGAGAAAATATTAGCTCAGTACGAAGCTCAAATGGGAGATAAGATTGATAGGCAGAAAATGTTTCAAATGATTAAAAAGCAGCTGATTAAAGACAAAGGGGTTGTGATTTAAGAAGGGGGCCCATGATTTCTGAAGAAAAAATGACTCACATTGTCCACCTTGTGTTAGATGGCATTTGGAAACAAGATTTGGTGGATTATCCGAATGAAGAAGAAGCTTTGAAAGAAGCCAAAAAGATTTGTTTAGGGTATATCCAACAAATTAACGCGGCGGGCGACGCCGTTAGAAAAAAAATTCTTTCTCAAAAAAATCCTCCCAGAGAAGGGACTCCGCAATGGGATACCCTTTATCAAAAGTACCTTGAAGAAGAAGTTCTCAAAAAAGGCGGGTAACACTCCTTTTTCCTTAAAAAAATCCTTTGCTAGTTTAAGCCAGTAGCGTACTTTTACCGCTATGAAAACATTACTCTTTTCTCTCTGTGGATTCTTTTTAATTGCTAACCAACCAGCTTTCTCGGCCTCGATGAATTTTTCGGGTTCCTTTAGAACGGAAGCCACGAGCTACACTAACCTGGGGCAAACAGCGGGAAAAGAATCAAAACAATTTATTCTAGGAAGAGCCCTCATTGATCCGAATCTGCTCATTGATGATCATTTTAGTATTCGATCGCAGTGGAGTTTGCTCACTTCTCCCGCCTTTACTCCGTTAGCTACTCAACCGCTGGGTAACGGCCAAGGAGGATTTGTATTTGGGGATGTACGAACAGCATCATTAAATTTGAATCGCGCTTGGCTGGAATGGACTTCTGATTTTGGAGTTGTTCGAGTTGGACGAGTGCCGATTTCCTGGGGGTATGGTCTTACTTGGGATGCGGGTAATCGCATTTGGGATGATTATCAAACGACCGATGATCGCTTGGAGTATCGCCTCCATTTGGGCAATGTGATTGGTGCGCTGGCGTACACAAAAGCTAGAAAGCTCTCAGTGCTTGAAAATTCAAATGACCAAGAATTTTATACAGTCTATCTGCAATACGATAATCCGGAACTAGATGTGGAAGGTGGGATCTATTTTGAAAAGCAAGCTCGCTCCACTCCCTTAAACAGTGCTACGGGAGGACCTATTAATGGGAATCTAGGAGAATCTAGCAATCCGTTTGGGCAAGCGGGCTCGTCTCCTCTTGCTTCAAAAACCCCCTACCCCAAAAACAACAATGCGGTGGACGTTTATTTAAAGAAAACGACAGGACGATTTACGTTTGGGGGAGAAGTAACTTGGCTCTCCGGAAAAGCTTACGATGTCGGAGGAGATGGCATAGAAGATGATCTCAATGCATTCGGAGCCATGGGAAACATCACGTTTGCCTATCACAAAGTTAAAGCCTTTACCGAAGTAGTTTATGCCTCTGGAGATAAAAATATCAATGACAGCTCTTCAACTGCATTCTCTCTTATTCATTTAAACCGTGCCCGTCCTGGTTTAATTCTAGGCCGAGAGCTTCTCGGGCAATACCATGGAGACACCGTCGGTCAGGGCAATTTGCTCGTCTACGGAAAAGATGGTTCTTATTCGGGCCTCTTCTTTGTACGGCCTGGCTTCAGAGTCGATTGGTCCCCTTCCTGGGCGTCGGGAGTTGAAGTCGTTATTGCGAGAAAAGCCGCTGGTCAGGATGGCGAAAATGCAAATTTGGGTTGGGAACTTGATTTAGGCACTGACTACAATGTTTATAAGAACTTTGATTTGGGTTTAAATGTTGGATTTGCTTTTCCGGGGGATGGCATACTAGTCCCTTCAGGTGGCGAACATAAAAACATTTTTGCTGTTCGCACCACAGCAGCTCTTAAATTTTGATGAAGTGGATTTCCGTTTTATTTCTGGGACTCACGGTATTTGAGGCCCAATCTGCCCAACAACAAGCGGAAGCTTTTTTCCGAAATTATGAGTTTAAAAAAGCTTTGGCTTCTTGGGTTGCCCTGTATGAAAAATCCTCTGGAGATTGGGGGGTTGCAAAAAAAGTAGCCGATTTACAGCTTCTTTTAGAGGGACGAGCAAAAGC
>JBJSXY010000053.1:0-7495 GCA_046086625.1 Pseudomonadota bacterium
AATGAGGTTAAAAAAATTATTACGAGTGGGCGTATGGTGTGGACTTTTAAGTGTGGTTGCATCTGCTGATTGTGTTGTTGATCAAGGCCCCTTTGAAGACAGTTATGGGTATGCACAATTTCCATTCTACAATAGCTGCAATGAAGATTTTACGGTTAATCTTTGTGTGAAGTCCTATCCGCAAGGCAGTTCTGAGGCTGTTTTTAATCTGTACTCAGGAACAAACTACGGGCGGAGTTCTTTGATTTTGTCTGATGGTCTCTGGGCAACTTTTGATGAATATAAATGGGTGGCTGGCGGATCTGTCGACTGCCCTTTCTACGATTGATCTTTTAAGGAGGAGTCAATGACTATTGAAGCAAGAAAAATGGAAGTAGTAATCGAGAAGACAGAACCCACGCACTTAAGTCTTCTACAAAAATATGTACTTTTAAGGGTGCATCCAAGGCGGGTTTTTCTCGATGCGGTTGCCCTGATGTGGGAAGTTTATTTTCTGTGGAATCAAAATTGGCGAGCCGCTCTCGGAATATTTTTAGTAATGAACACGGTGGGGCTAATTCTCGGTAGGAGAGTCAACTATGAGGCAATGGCCAACACTATCTTAGGAAGACTTGCTATTCTTCATACTCAACCGATGAACTTATTACTTCAATTGTCGGGGGCTGCCTTTGTAGTTTATGGCCTTCTTTTGAGAGAGTCGTTGACTATCATGGCGGGAGTCTCTTTGGTTTTTCTGGGCCATTTCTATGGATGGTCTCGAGTTCATTCCTCCTTGAAAATGCGCGATTAATGAGACTTAAGCTTGTCTTCTTCCTGTCCCTATGGGATGTGAAGAAGACAAGTTATGTTTTCTCATCTTTCCATTGTTACCGCGATTCACAATGCTTTACCCATGAATCGCTTGTTCTGGAAAGCGCTCACCCAAAATACTGAAACGGCATTCGAATTAATCATAGTTGATAATCATTCGACAGATGGTTCTGAAGTCTTCTTCAAAGAATTAGCTGAGAAGACTGGAGGGCATCATCACGAAGTTATCTATTTAAGAAATTCAAAAAACCAGTCTTATCCAAGAAGCCAAATACAAGGAATGGAAGCGGCTCGCTATAACATTTTGTGTTTTTTGAATAACGATATTTGGATGCCTAAAGGGTGGGAGCGGCCATTTTTAGAGGCTCTAAAAACCGATGATCGGTTAATTTTAAGTCCGAGCGGGCAGGAAGCCCAACCTACTCAGAGTGCTTCTGATAACTTAAAGCGACGCTGGAAGCATATCTTGAGTCTTTCAAAAGCTTGGGCTTTTCTCATGCGAAAATCCGAAGAAGAGCGGCTGGAGAGAGCATTGAAGTGGATGTATGGAGATTTAGAACTTTTTGTTTCCCCCACAAAGGCAAACAAAGAATGGATGTCAGGAATCAAAGGGGATTCGGTGATTTTTCATCGCAACTTAGTTAAACATCTCGGTAGTCCCTGGGACTTGCGAATTCAAGCGGCGGATTGGCATTTGTATTTGATGGCAGCTCAGCTGAATGAAAAAAATCCAGCGTTTCCCTTACCCAGAGTTTTGTTGAATTCCTATATCCATCACTTTGGTAGGTATTCCTCTCGACTTAAATATGAGCCTCTAGAAGAGAGAAATGCTTTTAAAACTATTGAGGAAATTTGGGATCCAGAGACGGTGAAGCGTTTGTGGTGGGGGTTTCACTTGCCGCAGTAGCGATAATTTAATAAGGTCGCACGCAAATGCTCAATCAACAAAAAATAGTGTGTGTTCTCCCGGCCTATAATGCCGAAAAGACTCTCGAAAAAACGTTGAGGGGAGTTCCAGAAAATTTAGTCGATCTTTTTATCGTGGTGGACGATTGTTCAACTGATGAGACGGTAAAAGTAGCGCATAATCTAAGCTCTCGCTGGCCTCTCAAAGTGATTCAACACCAAAAAAATCGAGGCTATGGGGGAAACCAAAAAACCTGTTACGAAGCAGCGCTTGTTGAAAACGCTGATGTAGTTGTGATGCTCCATCCCGATTACCAGTATGAGCCCAAACTTTTGGGTGCACTTTCATGGATGGTGGCTTCTGGAGTTTATGATGTTGCATTGGGTTCTCGAATTTTAGGAAAAGGGGCTCTTCAGGGGGGAATGCCACTTTGGAAATATATTTCCAATCGAGTTTTGACTCTCGTTGAAAATATCCTGATAGGCCAAAAACTTTCTGAGTACCATACAGGATATCGAGCCTTTTCCTCTAACGTTCTTCGCGCTCTTCCGACGAATGAGTTTAGCGATGATTTTGTTTTCGACAACGAAGTTTTGGTAAGTGCACATAGTCGGGGATTTAAAATCGGCGAAATCTCGGTTCCCACGAAGTATTTTCCAGAAGCTAGCTCCATTAATTTTCGCCGAAGCCTTCAGTATGGAGTGGGGGTTCTTTTTTGTTCTGTGAAAGGGCTAATGGCTCGATGGAACTTCAATAACCAGGCCCGGTGGGTTGGGAGTAAGCTAAAGCCCAAAACCGAGATTTGAGAAAATTCATGAAAAAACTCGATGAGGGGTTTTGAGTTGGTCTTTTCGAACTGAAGCAATTACTTCCGCCAGGGAAAAAACAGGTTTTAAATCTTTTAGTCTGACTTTGGAGGATTCGATAGCTGGTTTACGATGCCGATACTCCAAAAAAGCTTTGTAGAAACCCCAATCACAACTGAGCCATCGAGTTAAAAGATCAAGAGCAAGTTTGCCAAAAAACAGTAAGCGCTTTGGAGCTCCCAAATGAATATCGTGTAAGACAAATCTGTTTCTGAGAGAAACGATTCTAATTTTATTTCGCTTGGCAATTTTCTGAATTGTAGATGAGGATGCGTGGTAGGCTACTGCTCTTGGTTCAAAGACGCATTTCCAACCCATTCGCCAAGCTCGCAAGGAGAGTTCAACATCTTCGTTATAGTAAGGATCAAAAACTTCATCGAAAAAGCCAAGAGTCAGAAGCTTTTTCCGATCCATTAATGCATTTGCACCAGACAGAAAAAAAGTGGAAAGGGGAGCGCCGTTTTCTCGCACAATATTTCGGGTGGAGCGGATGACCCCAAAAAAAGACTGCTCGGCTAACTTCGCACCATCTGTAACGGCTTGGCTTTTGGGATCGAGCAGCGCTCCCATGACACCAAAGGTGTCTTTGGATTCAAAGTGACTTAGCAAAGAGGAAAAGTAATCGGGCGCAAGAGAAACGTCGTTATTAAGAGCGAGCACCCATTCGAGTTTTGCTTTTCTAAAACCCGAATTGATATTAGTAGAAAAACCAGAGTTGTGTGAGTTAAGAACCAAATTAACTTGTGGATATGTTTGTTTCAGAAACTCTACAGAATTATCTGAGGAACAATCATCACAAACGATTACCTCATAATCCAGGTCGCTTGCTTGAAGCGCCGAAAAAACACTAGGTAGATTGCTCTCTAAGAGGGCTTTTCCATTAAAATTAGGGATGACGACGGATATGCCCGGTTTCATGTTTGAGTCCTAACTCTCTTCCAAGAAAGAATCAGAACAGCCAAAATGAACAAGCCCTGAAGACCAAATCGGCTCATCATTAAGCCCCAGAGGTCTGAAGGCCATGCCCATTGAGGGAGAAGTGCATAACCCAGAGACAGAATGAGAGGCCAAGCATTTTTATTTTGAGAAAAAGCCCATAGGACAAACGGAAAGCAGTAAAAAAAACCGCAGGCCCAAACGGTTGCAAAGGAGCAGTAGAGCGAGGCAAGCAAAAGAGAGAATGCTAAGTCAAACTTATTTCGCCTTTCAAGTTGTGAGGCCAAACCATAAGTGAATAGCAGATAGAGAAGTGCGAGAGGGGCTTCAACCACACCGAGTTTTTCCTTGGGAAAGTTAAAACCAAATACAAAGAGCCTAGCGACTAGTGAAAGCGGGGTTTGGAAGGCGGGATGTAGAACATCGGCCGCATGTCTATAAAGAGGGAGTGCGGTAAGCCAGCTTTGCCACCAGAGCCATGGCTTAGGTAAAAATATAAAGGTTATTAAAATGCTGAGGCTACCGAAGAGAACTATCCAGGGAACGACTTTTCGTTTTTGCGCTGAAAATAAATAAAAGGGAAAAAGAAGTGCCGGAAAAGGTCTTAGAGCTAAGGCCAAGGTGAAACACAAGCCAGAAAAAATCAGAGATTGTTTCTCGTTGGAAAGGCTTAATCGATGAGAGGCCCAGAGAAGAACGGCTGTAATAAAAACTGGATTCAGAGAGAGGTAAGCATCTGAAAGCGCATGCGTGAACAAAAGAAGAAGTGCAATGCTCGTTTTCCTATCAAGCTGAGAAGCGTTTAAACTCCTGAGTAAAAAGAAAATACCTAGGGTTGTGTAGAGGGCCGCAATAAACTTGCTTGCTCCCAGAGGTAAAAAAGAGAGGGGAAGGAGAAGAACAGTTGTGACTGGGCTTTGAAAGTAGTCCCCATTTTTCGCTGTGATGGTCGGATAGGGGGGGGTATCCAAACCCTGAACCCTAGCTTGAGACAGCGCCTCCATGTAACCCCTAAAATCAACTCCCTTCAGAGCCTGGAGTGAGCAAACGGCTAGAATGAAGAAGAATAAAATTCTGATCCAGGAGGGGTTTACAATGCTAGTTGTGGCCCGATTCACGAAAAAGTTAAAGCGTGAAAAGAATGGGTTGTCATCCGATTTTGCAGGAGACCATCTACTTGACCCGAAGGCGCCCCGGTTCATAAACATAGAGTGTTCTCTCGCCGCAAGACACCTCCTCTTTTGGCAAACCATTAAGTTTAATTAACTTTGTCTCTGATAACACATAGCCTTGCGTAGCATTCTTGGAAACAATAGCGAAATCATATTTGGGCTGGAAGTATCTGCTGGTGGTTATCCAACGCATTTCACTTAAGTCTCCCATGTGCTGGGCGAGAAGCAGATTCGTACGGCTGAAGGTCTGTATGTATTTGGCATCCCAGTATTGGGCTACACCGGCTCGTGCGCCATGTTTCATGAGGGCTTTATCGATACAGTAAATATCGGTGGGATAATAGAAGTTACGAATCCCATTTTGCCGGATGAGAGCCAAGGATTCGCAACCCATCCAAATACAAAGTAACCCGCTGATTGCTAATGTGACAAAAGCAAACCGGGACTTAAATAGACTGTTTGCATAAATTAAAACAATTATAACCGGGTAAAAGAAGGAGGGAATAAGATATCTTGTCTCGGGACCCATAGCGGTACAGGCAAATGTCATCAGCGTGAAAATATTTTCCGAAAGGGCGAAAAAAACTAACCAGATTAGGTGGCTCGGCACCAAAAAAAATTTAGGCTTTACCAGGATTTGCCGCAAACAAAAAAAGACAATTACGAAGTAACCCATCAAAAAAAAACCCAAAAGAGGATTTTTTTCAATCTCAGCCCAAAACACAGTGAAAACCCTCATCATATTCGACAAGGGTTCCTTAAAGTCGAAGACAACATCATAACGCGTTGGATGAGTGACAATTTTTTTGTATAAAACACTTCCCATGATCGAAGAGGTCAGTGAATAAAAAAATAACAAATAACTCTTCTGGGATGAGTCCTTGACGGTTTTTTGTTGTACAAAAATAGTTACTAAAAAAGGCAAGGTAAACTGAATTAAAAACAAGTTATCAGATACGCTCGAAACAAAAATCAAAATGCTAACAAAAAATAATTCTGACCGGCTAATCCGTTTTTGAGTTCTTAGACCGGCTAACCAAAGTGATAATAAAAGCAAAGAAGCGAGAAAGATCCCAAAATGATGAGCACTTACAAAAAGAAAAGAGAAGGGTCCTGGGAACGCAAGGGCGAGTAAAATAAAAGTAGTGGTTATAAGTAGTGAAGAATTGTAAGACACTGATCCTGAAATCTGATTTATCAAATAAGATAATATCAAAAAAGTCGCTAGGGTCTGCAATAAAGAGAAAGCGAGTATTTGCCAAAAAGGTGTTGGTCCCAGGAAATAAGCTGGCAGAAAAAGAAGGTAATCAGGAAAAAAATATGGCGCAGGAGTAAGGTACCACTGACTAAGCTTTCCCCCCATGGAAAACAAATCCGAAAAAACAGTTGGTAGATACAATGCATCCGAATTAAAGAGTGCGGCTCGAAAGGGATGATCCGCTAGATAGGCCACGATAATATTTCCAAACCCCACTAGACCTAATATAAAAATCGCCATTTGCATAAATATCTGCTTAACTGCTGAACGAGGGAAACCTCAGGAGAGTTAGTTGTCAAGGTTAGCCATGGAAAATCCAATCTGGATTACTCATATTGAATTTCGCACAATCCCGGTCTAATCATGCAGAAAAAAGTTCAGCAGTTTAGCGATTTTCTTCTTTTCCTTCTTCCCTTCTTGGCTATGTCGGATCGAGCGTTTTCTTTTTCGGTCGGGGGATTCAATGTGCGTTACGCACAGATTTTGCTTTTGTTTTTAATTCTAGTTTTAGCGCCCAAGCATTTAGCAAGTCTAAAAAGCAATGCCGCCCTTAAGGCTCTAGCTTTTCTCGTGATTCCCCAAATGTTACTTCTTGGAACTCGAACTCTCCCGCAATTAACTGCTCTTAAGCTCCTTTGGATTTGTTTTAATATTGGCGGCGTTATTCTTTTGATGCAAGTTACGAGCGCAAATCAAAAAAGCATCCTTTTCAAAGGAATTATTTTCAGTGTCCTTGCGAACTCAGTCATCTTGATAATTGATTGGGCGGCAATTGCTTATGGTACAGGACTTCCGGTGATTGGTTTTGCTCAACCTGCCTACGGCGTGGTTTGGTATCGTCCTCATGCCTTTTATTATGAGCCCTCTTTTGTGAGTAGTGTCTTAGCGCTAAGCATTCCTTTTTTGTCTACACAGCAAAAAGGCTGGCTTTTATCCGGGCTTCTTCTGTGTGTTCTGTTTTTAGTGGGGGCACGCACGGGGCTATTATTTGCAGTAATTTATCTGCTTTTAAGCTTGGTGCTTAATACAAAAAGTCGATTAGTCATTATAAAATCGGTGTCACTTTGTTTTCTTTTGATTTCCATTCTATGGTTGATGCCGAACACACAAAACCATTTTTCTCTCTTATTTAATATTTTGGGACCAGCTGAATCAGTTAGTCGAGCGAGTGAAAAGACTAGTTCAGAAGGCGGCCGAATTCAGAATGTGCTTGAGGAACTTAAAATTTGGAGAAAAGCCCCCGTGTTTGGGGCTGGGATCACCCAGCGAGGGGGGGAAAGACATGGACTTGATCCTCTCGCTATTAACTGTTGGGCGGAGGTTTTATCCGAATGGGGTCTCTGGGGACTATGTTCGGTTCTTTGGCTTTTTATGATCCTATTTCGTGGTGCAAGCCTCATCGATTCCAAAATTGCCATTTTTGTCCATGCCTTGGTTAATTTGAACTTTACTCAGACTCTGCCGCGACTCGACTTCTGGATTCTTCTTTTTGCTTTGATGTATTTGGGTCGAGAGAGCTCACAAGCGAAAGTAATATGAAAATCTC
>JBJSXY010000054.1:0-2012 GCA_046086625.1 Pseudomonadota bacterium
CTTTGTCTGTTCCAAAAGTTTGAGCAATTTGAAGTAAGGGACTGAAATCTACTCCGTTTTGGCAAGAGTTGGCTAACGAGCTCACATCGAAATCTGCTGGATTAATAAACGAATTTGAAGAAGAAAGCTGACTGGCAAGTCCTTGAGCTTCATCTAATTTCACTGTGCGATCAGAAATTGCTTTCTTAACAAACGCATCCATGGCAGGGCCCATGGCATTTACTTTCTTAATTTTTTTGTGCCATTTTTGGAGCTTCTGTTCTTCATCAAAAAGTTCTTTCTTAGCACCCGTCAGTACTTCACTGCCCAGCCGATCAAACTCAGCTTGTGAGGATGTACTCAAACTATCAGCAGTGTTTGCGGGATTAGCTCCCTTTAAGGCAATGTCTGCTTTAGACAAGTCTTTCTTGAAACCGGCATTGTACTCATCGTAGCTCTCAGCTCGGGCAATTCCTGAAAGAATAACCCCGGCGCTTAGTGCTACTGCAAAAACTGATTTACGAACCGCTAACTTTTTCATCCGATAACTCCGCGAAAAACTACATTCCACTCTCTACTTGAGACTGAGAGACTACAGAGTCCAGCTCTCAACCCAGAGAGCGGCTCAGGGGCAGGAGTTGCAAGCAGTTTGCCAAGTACGCATTCTCTAGTTCTAGCGAGATTTTGAGCTTGAGAAATCTTGTGTGTGCCGAAATGCGCTTAGTCCTCTTTTTGAGATCTGAATAGTTTCAACGACTTAGAAATTGACTAAGTTTTAGATAGTATCGGGCGAGTTAGACAGCCGGTGGTTTAGGCTGGAGTAATGTTCGAACTTCTTGAAACTCTTAAGTCTACATTTTTTACGTACTTTGTAAAAACTTCCGAGAGGATTGAAAGCACGTCCTCCTTTAAAAGCAGCGAACTCTGGCTAAGAACCTTCCGAACAAGGTCCTCACTAAGACAAGACAAATACTTTTCAGCCAAAGGAAAATAACTTAAGTGCCAGCGCTCAGGACTGACCCCTCCTCGATCCGTTTGATAAGGCCGATAGAATCCAAAACTCTCCATGTGTGTGTCTAACCAATCATGAAGCTTACAAAACGGTCCTCCCGATTCAAACTCCTCAGGTACTAATTGGACTTTCATTTCAGGTTTAAGCGCTCTTGCATCGATTATGTCGAGATCCGTTCCCCAATGGTGCCGGCTCGTACCCGGAAGTGCTGACCAACGAAGAATGGAAGCTATTTTCTCAGAGGGAGTGAGTTGAGGATCTGCTCCCGCTTTTCTATTCCAAATTTCTATTTGTCTATCAAAACTTCGAAATCCGCTGCACACTTCTATTTCAAACCCTTCTTTTTGGGCTTCTCTTGCCATTTCCAGAAGGGGCTTTTGAGCATCTTTGTGAATTCGCACTGAAGATTTTAAAACAACAGTATGGGCTTCTGTTTTTCCCGTAAGAATTTCTTCTAAAGACGTCAGTGTCATGAACCTATTGTAACAAAGACTTCTTAAATATCCCCATTTTTAAGATACCACTCATACGCACCTTGGAGACTCTGTAATAAACCTTCTTGCGGCTCCCAGGAAAAGGCCTTTTGAAACTGCTGAGAAGAAACCACCCATCGATTAGGCCAAATTTCCAAAGCCCTGTCTCCAGCTAAAGAAGGGACTGCTTTTCTCCAAGCAGGAACTGCATCAATCAGCTTTGACACTCCTTTCAGAAGGGGTTGAGGGACTTTCAAAAGAACCCCAGGTTTCTGAGCGGCTTGAGCAGCGCTTCGGAGGAGAACTTCATCGGTGACTCTTTCAGAAGAGGCCACAAAAAGAGACCGTTTCGAAAATCCCTCAAACGAATGAGCGCTTTGTAACGCTCGGTTTATCGCCAGAACTAAATCTTGAACCGAGACAAAACTATAAAACTTGGGTTGAAAGCCCGGCTTGAAAAGGACTATGGATGCCTATTACGGAGCGCAAACCCAACGCAGCATCGACAATTTCCGCATCGCGCAGGACATCAACCGGATGCCCAAAGA
>JBJSXY010000055.1:0-3490 GCA_046086625.1 Pseudomonadota bacterium
CTCTCTGGATTTCATTCCATAAGGGTCGATAGCTTTGGTGAGGCGTGATTTGATCGAGTCGTCCCAAAAGTCTGGACAGAACTTGTCTAAAAAAACACCATATTGCAGTTGCTCCATTCGCTCCGAAATGAGGTAGAAATCTTCGAACTTATCTTGACCTACTGCTTTTTTTTGCCCTTCGATTTGCCCTTCCTCCAACTTTTTTAGTTGGTTTGAGTTTAGCTCTCTTAAAATAGTATCTGGATTCGGGCCGTTTGAGCCTGCTGAAGGAACTCGGTTTTGAGGCGTGACTACCACCCATGGTTCAAAAAAAGGGTTCAAAACGCGGAAGCGCGCATCTACTGTAGTACCGGTGTTTTGGGGATGGCGAACCAGCAACGTTTTCGGATCTATGGTCCCATCTGCCGCCACTACAGGCAGGCCAAATTGCTCAGCCATAGCTTTTGCTTGCGAAAAACCATTTTCCTCACTGCCGCCGTAGGGACTAATGAGAATAATACCCTGATACTTCGTCAAATCGATTCCAAATTGTTTAATGGCCTCAGTTAATTGAGCATGAGATACTGAAGTCTTGCTCTCTGGAATTGCCGGTGACCAGTCTTTGGGTTTGATTTGTTTTTCAAAAATGTTGGAGCCAGCAATCACGGTGAGCCAGCCTTTGTATTTCGGAACTGCCTGGCGCAAGCTCTTAAATTGGTCACTCATCTCGCCAGTACGAAAAATCACCACCCCATCTTCGTAAACGTCGATGTAGCCTTGGCCTTGAAGGGTTATCGTTTGTTTGGGAGCTTCCGCCGCCTCCCCCGCAGCCCCGCCACGAAGCACAGCGGTTGTGATTTTTTTGGCAACCTCGGGGTCGACTTTTAAAGCTTTTAAGCCCGCTCTAAGATCTTGAGTTCGCGCTCGTAATTGCTGATCGGTTGCTTCATAGTGTTTAACGACGCCACTTCGATTGTTGTGGCCTTTTTCTTCGACGAGTTTTTGAATCTTTTGGATGAGGTCAGCTGATGCGCCTGGGAGGTTTTCACGAACGGCTTTCGAAGTAACTTCAAAGCGTTCTTCTTGGGTTTTTGGGAGGGGGCCTTGATCGGGCGGTCCGCGCGGAGAAGTCGGATCGGCGGCAGGATTTTCAAAGGGTTTGTCTACTGTGGTTCGCATGTGAACAGAACCATTTTTCTTAAGTTCGAAAGATACCCACCCCTTTCCAAAGGGAACCAGTACGGAGTCAGCCCGTTTAGGATCCGCAATAGTGCCTTTGGGAAAACCCTGCGCTTTGATTTCCCTACTCAATTGCTCTAATGCCGAACGAGCTGTTTGCTTATCTGGAGAGATTCCTCGTTCAACTGCCCGCTCTGCTGCATGTGAAATTTGCGTGTTTTTAACTCCAGCAATCCTGAACTCACTGAGATCCTGATCGAGACCACTTACCTTAACAAGGGTGGGAGTCCGTGGCATCGCATCTCGCAAAATCGCAGCGTGATCAAATGCTAGGGCCCGCTTACCCAATTCGGCAACCGGCACCCATTCCGCCTTGCTCGCGTCGTCCATCCCCTTGACGCTGGCCTTTCGCAAGTCGCCGTCAAGGTGCAATTGGAATGCGTTCGTCACGGCCCAAGCCTCTTCGTTGTCCCGTGGATCACGACCATGGTTGTCGTACGTGCCAACTTTTTTCATCCTGGTGCGGATCACCGATGCATCGAGGCCAGTCTCTTCGACCAATTCGCGCAATGCTGCGTCCTCGGCACTCTCTTTGCCAGGACGCCAGAACTCTCCCTTCCCAGCTTCGCTGTCGTGAAAGCCGCCGGGAATCGCCCACTTGTTCGGCTCCGCTCCCTTTGGTCCGCGCTTAATGAGCAGCACTTCTGGGCCGTTGGCCCCATCTCGGGTCACAATCAGATCAACGGTCGGGTTTGGGCCGGGACGCCAATACGGCTGCTCACTGCTGCCCCAATACTCCGGCGGCTTTTCAGAAGCGGCCTTGTTGGCTGCCGCCAGTCGCACACTTTCCTCCGCGGTAGGCTTGCGACCAGTGAGTTCCTGGTATGCGTTGTCAGCTGCTCTTTGATTTTCAATGCCTCCCATTTTTTGAGAAAGGGATCGGGGAGCGGGGGAGTTTGTGATTTGAGACTTGGGGGCTTCGGGTGAGGTGGCGATGGTTCTGGGACCAGTTTCAGAGAGCGCGAGCGGACGGAGTAGATCGAGGACCGGGCTTTTATCTGACGGATCGCCACGAGCGGGGGGAGGTGAGGATTCGGGTCGCGACGCGTATCTGAGGCTATCGACTGCTTGTTGAAAAGTAGTCGATTCAGGGCGGCGGTTTTCTGCTGCATATAATTTTGGAAGCACTTCTGGAATTCTGTTTAAAGGATCGCTATCAAGAAAGCGTGCAAAGGCTTCTGACATTTCCCCAGTAGAAAGAAACTTTTCGTATTCCGCTCGTGGCATGAGATAAATGAGGCCTCTTGCGTTGTCCAAGGAGCTTTGATCCTCAATACGACCAAACACTTTTTTGATATTGCCTAAACTCTTTTCTGGCTCATCTCCCGTAAGAACAAATACGGCTTTTTTTCCAGTCGACGTATACTTTGCTAATTGAGAACTCTCCCTGGCTTCTTGTTTTTCAAACTCTGTCTTCGGATTTTCTTTAGTGCCAAAATTTGGACCATCTAACCCTTTCCCTTTCTCTTCAAAAATGACCGGAACTTGACGACCATCGGGGCGACTGACGACTATTGCTTTGTCAATTTGACCAACCCTTCTACTTGGGAAGGTAACTTCCGAGCCATCAGCTTCTGTTACCCGATAAACAGGTTTATCAGGATTTTTTTGTAGGTAATCGATAGCTAGTAAGACGCTTCTAAGTTCATTTTCGAATCCGTCATTGGGTCGGTTTCGAGCCTTTTCTTCCAAGCCGCGAGCTTTCTCGCGAAGCTCCTCTATTGAAAGGGCTCTCTCCGGAAATTTGAAATCAGGCTTTTGATCACCGGGGGGAGGTGCTCCTTTGATTCCTAGATTTTTTCTTTGCGTCTCCAAGTGCGCTTCCAAGCCAAAGTCTCTAGCCACTTGCCTTAATTCACCAGGCACACCGTCGATACCCTTTCTCTGGTTTCTTAAAAGTGAAATATTGATGTGTTTTCGAACAAGGTCTTCTGCTTTTTGTCTGAGGTCCGTAGGCAGCTTGTTGCTAAGGCCGTCGGGTCTGGTAATAATTTCTAAGAGCTTTCCAATATGCTCTCCGTTGAGAGCAAATCCTTGATCGATTCTCTCGCGCCGTAAGTTCGCAATGAAAGTCTCTGCATCGCGAACAGGGCTGGGCGGAGTTGTGACATCGGGTGCAGAACCTTTTCCCACTTGTGCTAAGTACGCATCTTGGGCTCGAATTCTATCTGCTTCAGAAACTCCTCGGGAGCGTAAGAGCGCGTTGGCTTCTTCTACGCTTTTTCCCGAGAGAATAGCGTCTTGAAATAGCTTTGCATTTGCATCCCAATAT
>JBJSXY010000056.1:0-2722 GCA_046086625.1 Pseudomonadota bacterium
TGGAAGGGGAAGTTATGACATGGGGTTCATGGAAAGGTCGAAAACCCATCGGTCTTTTCTTTTGCCATAAGGCAGTTTGCACTTTGGCCATTGGCGGAGCCTTGCTCTATTATCATTCCAGCTTGGCCGTCCCCAAAAAAAAATGTGACCAACAGCTAGCTGCACTCTCTGAGAAGTGGGACCGCACGGCTGAAACAATAAAAAGAATAAAAGAAAAGGTTAAAGAGAACGATTCCACCGCCCATAATATCGCGACTGCTCTTTTAGCCCGAGAATTTATCCTTCTTGAAGGGGAGCCAGGGGGAGCCAAGAGCCTTATCGCGCGATTATTTTTAGAGTCCGAGCTTTCGGGAATTTCCCCTGAGGAATTTAAAATCTTCCAATTGCAATTTCACCAACTGATTCAAGAAGGAAAAATCACAGGCTTTCCCGTGGTGAAAGACTATTTGCAAGGGCGTTTTGAAGTGAATACTGAAGACTCTCTCGTGGGGCCTAAATTCGCTCTTGCCCTTTTCGACGAAATGGAAAAAGCACTGCCCTCCGTGACGACAAAGCTTCTCTCGGTTTTGGCAGAGCGAAAAGCACTTCATGGAAACAAAGTCATCGATGCTGTTTTGCGGGCAGGGATTGCTACTTCCAACTCTACTCTGGCTGAGTTTCGGGAATCTTTTGAAGATAAAAGCACGGCCGATGCAATTCTGGATCGTTTTGGGCTGAAGCACAGTGTGGGCAACAAAATCGTATCTGATGAAGCTTTTTTGAGTGTCTTAGAAAAACGAGGACTTGTCCCTGAGGATCCATTCAAGCCCGAAAGTCCAAATAAAGGCAATCCAGCGGAAATGACAACTCATCTCACCGAATTTCATGATCTCATTTCAAAAGTGGAGATTCCGGATTCTCTGATCGATTCGATCGCAAAAGCCCATTTCGACTTCGATGTGTTGGAGACACAGGCCAATGACGCCCAAGTCGATCATGATTATTTAGATATCCCACCCGTCTTTTCGGCTAACCAGGGAACTCGCAGAAGTTTGAAAAAACTCGTCTTAAAGTCTCTAGCGGCAAGATTTCTCGTGGACCAATTGGTCAATGGAGTGCCCTTTGAAAAGCTACGAATGACGATGGAGCCGAAAGATCTGATCCACCTTCAAAGCGGAATTATTCTAGGTGGACCCGGGGAACTCAAGCTTTCAGAAGATGGCAAGTCGATTATCGACGATGGGTTGCTCGATCGATATCTTTCTCTTCCTCACTTAGACGAACATGAACGAAGAGAATTGGAAGCAATCAAAGCGAAACGCAGAACTTTAGTTTCTATTCTTGAAAAGCATCTTGGGGGCAAATCCAAAGAGACAAAAACCCAAAGTTCTTCAACCCCACAAAGCTCTTACACTCCCCCTAAAAAACCCAGCGCCAAGGACCGTAACCTAGAATTCGCCTACAATGAAACCCAACGAGGTCTTCAGGCGCTTAGAGAATATCTTGGAGCTCCGATGGACTATGTGGTCCGAGAGCTTGCAGAAACTGTCGTCGATGGTACGAATGCGTCTCTCTTTGGAGGTCCGGGCTCAGCCAAGTCTCTCAGTTCCACCCTCGTTGCAACAGCCGAACAACGAGGCCGCCGTCTTTGGAGCGATAAAACCCACACCCTACCCGATCGACTTTTTATCGAGCAACTCGACAAGCAGACCCCTGAGGGTAAGTTCACCGGTTTTAGGGACTACTCGAAGACCATGGAGAAAGGGCGAGATGTCTACAACCGGGAAGGTTCGCTCTCAGATCCCAAAAATTTTGGCGCCATTTTAGATGAATATGCGTCAGGCCATTCCGGTTCGTTAGCGCAGCTCTTATCCCTTGCGAACCCTGAGGAGAGAGCAGTTCTCAACGGTGAAGGGGGAAAAACCAATCTTGGATTTATGTTTATGACCATGAACGCTTACCCAAGTCAGCTCTTAGATAAGTTTGCTCCGGCGAATGCGCCGGCCTCCGAGATCACTAAGCGAAAGACTGGATCTGCTCTTCACGATCGGACAATACACAAAGCCTGGGTCGTCAACAAAGGTATGACCCCCGAAGAAGATGCCGAATTTCTGAAACGGATGAAGGCCAACCCCGCAGCTCCAGACGTCACGACCTTTTTATTTGAACTTCGTGAGATGGCGAAATCCGTGAAAATCCGCCCCGAGGTAGTTACTTTAGCGAGAGAAATTGACCGGCAATGCCACGCCAAACGATTGGCTCTAAAAAACCAGACGCTCCAAGCGCACGTGGAGGATCCTGGCGGGAAAGTATACCCGACCTACTATCTTCCTGCCTCTTCGGGGAGTGCCCGATCGGAAATCCTCAATCTTGAAGCGGCCAGGGCCAGTTTTATCGTGAAGCAGCTCATGGAGGGTGTTCCCTACGATCAGTTGCGGCTCGAAATGGATTTTAGAGATCTTCCTCTGCTCTCAAAAGCCACGATGTACGCAACCCCGGTTCAATTCGATGTGGTGGGAAGTCCGAACGACGCTACATTTAAAGTGGAAAAAGTGGGTGAGCTTCCAAGCGGCGAAGGGTTAAATCGCCTCGACCGAATTGCTAGGGAATACCGAAACTACTTCGATTTTGAACAAAACTCTTATGTGGACACGGCCAACGAAGTGATCGCCAAAGAATTGGACCGATGGAAGAAAACTGTCGCCAATTTTAATGATTTGATTCCCGAGATCAAATTGATGCG
>JBJSXY010000057.1:0-3773 GCA_046086625.1 Pseudomonadota bacterium
CTCAGCGCCAGCTTCCCCTTCAGCTTCAGGCTTCTTAGCCGTGATGACTTCAGGTTCTGCAGCAGCAGTGAGAGCAGGAGCTGCTTCTTCTTCCTTAGCAGGAGGTACCACCCCAACAAGAGTTGGGTTCATGTGGCTCACTTTTTCTACTCCTTCAGGAAGTGTTACTTCATCCAAGTGAATAGAATCACCGATTTGCAGAGCGCTAACATCCACATCAATGTGTTTTGGAATCGCTGTTGGTAAGCAGCGAACCATTACCGTTCGCTCAACAATGTTTAGAACTCCGCCTTCACCAACCCCCGCTGCTTTACCAATGAAATTTACTTGAACGGTGACATCAATTTTCTTGGTAATGTCAATTTCGAGTAAATCTACATGGAGAAGCTCACGACTGACTGGATCCACCAAGTAATCCTTAATCAGAGCGAATCTTCCTTCCAAACCCTGTCCCAAAAGATTTAAGGTTTTATTTCTTCCCCCTTCTTCTAAAAGGAGTTTTTTAATGGGTCGGGGATCCACTGCGATATTCATGTTTTTCCCGAGGCCATAAACCACTCCGGGAAGTTTTCCAATTGCG
Source organism: Pseudomonadota bacterium (assembly GCA_046086625.1). Classification (GTDB taxonomy): domain Bacteria; phylum Bdellovibrionota; class FAC87; order UBA2466; family UBA2466; genus RFNO01. Next base: position 581 of record JBJSXY010000057.1, read on the forward strand.
CGGAGTTTCCGGTTTGCACCTTTACCAGTTCCTTGCCGCATTTCTACTGTTAGATTTAGTTGTTCCATTAGTTACCTACTTTCCTCATTCATCAAATAAACTACTGACCGATTCCTTCATGTGAACTCGTTTGATGGCCTCGGCGAAAACTTTTGCTACTGAAAGACATGTAACATTTGAGAGCTTGCTCATGAGTGGTGACAAGGGAATAGTGTCACAACAAATGACTTCTTTCAGTGGGCTTTCCTTAATTCGTTCGTAAGCAGTGCCTGAAAAAACACCGTGTGTGCAAGCAGCGCTCACCGATTGAGCTCCTTTATCCATAACCACATTGGCTGCTTGAATCAGAGTGCCCGCCGTATCGATCATGTCATCGACAATGACGGCATGTTTACCGGCCACATCCCCGATAAGATTCATGGCTTGCGCTTCATTGGGACGAAGACGTCTTTTATCAATAATAGCTATCGAGCAATCTAATCTTTTTGCATAAGCTCGAGCTCTTTCCACTCCACCTGAATCTGGAGACACTAAGACTAATTTACTTAAGTCATATCTTTGACGAATATGATTTAAGATCACGGGTTTTGCATACAAATGATCAAAGGGAATATTAAAAAATCCTTGAATTTGGCTTGCGTGAAGATCCATTGCAATAACGCGATCGACTCCTGCTGCAGTTAACAAATCAGAAACTAATTTTGCAGTGATAGGAACTCGAGGTTGAACTTTTCTATCCTGTCGAGCGTAACCATAATAAGGCATGACTGCGGTAATAGAAGTAGAAGAAGAACGCTTCAAAGCGTCCGTCATGATGAGAAGTTCCATTAAGCTATCATTCGTCGGCTGACAGGTGGGTTGAATAATGTAGGTATCGCAACCTCGAACACTCTCATGAACTTCAACAAAAATTTCTCCATCCGAAAAACGGCGTACCTCCGCCTGCGCCAATTGAGTACCCAGCTCATCGGCAATGGCCTTAGCAAGTGGAACATTGGCTGAACATGTGAACAGCTTAAAGTTGTCCCCCATATTGAAATTGGATGGTTGCATATTAGTGCGCCATGCTATGAAATTTTTTCAATAATTACAATGCGTTTTTGGGCTAGGCAGCCCCAAGAAAAAACCGATAAAATATCTGAGTTATCTTATTTATTTCAATGGTTTATCAGATTTTAGCTTCAGAGTCTCCTCAGGCGAAGCTAAAGTCCTGGGAGCTGTCTTGGGAGGAGAAATCTCAGGATTCTTGTCCAAACTCGTCTCAGCTAGGTCGGCAACGAAAGCATTTGCTTCGGTTCCCTGCGGCCAAAAAACAGGAATTTGAATAATTCCTTTCAAGCTTCCTTTGGTTCCGCTAAAGGGCGTTCCGATAGTGGCATCAACGGTGATAGCAACAGTGCTGCGCTTGAAAGAAAGGCGTTTCCCGGTGTTGGGTAAAGAAATTTTCTGGGCTTTTTCTATCGTAGTCAGTCCTAATTCTCCAGATTCCGAGAACAGAGTTGTTTTTAATTTTTCTTGGTCATCTAAAGAGAATCTCATTTGACTTGAATTCATTATAAGAAATGCGGATTGTCCCAGATCCTTGTCAGCTTTGGTCATGTCTTGAAAGGGTACTTTTACAGGGGTGCTTGAGGGAAGTTCCTCGATTTTAAGGGTAAGCGAACCAAATTGGGTGATCAAATCGGGAGCAGAATCAATACGATTTCCGAATGCAATTTGAAGAATCTGATTTGTTCCGATAGTTTTAACAAAGGAGTCAGGAAGATTTTTGCGACTAAAGAGTAAGCCCATTGCATAGTGCGGTTTTCCTTTGCCGAATTCGAACTTTTCTGTCTTTTCACCTAATTTAAATTCAAGCTGGCCGCTATTTTCAAGCTCATCCACCGAAATGAAACCATTTGATTGTCCTGGTAAAGGCACTTCACCAAAACTCATTTGAACAACTAAAAGCAGTATCCAACAAATAAAATGTTTCATGATTCGATCTCTTTCCAAATGGCTTCCAAGTGTTCCATTTTTACTTCGTTGTACCAAACAGGGGGTTTGCCAGTTTTGAAAATAGCCACAGTCGTCCCAGTTTCATTACAGAACCCTAAACAACCCGTACGAGAGATCCAAAAACTATTTTGTAAACCCACATGCTTCACTCTTTCTTTCAGGCTCTGATAAAATTCGAGGCCGCCTACTTTCGCGCAGCTTACTTTTTCTGCGGGCCTCTCATTTACACAGACGAAAACGGCTACCTTGCAACTTTTTCCATCTACTAATACCATAAAGTCATCATAAATCTTTTTTTCCAATAACGATAGTTCTTCAGCATTAGCCTTATGAATAAGCACATTCATGTTCAAGCGCATAGAGGAGCCAGTCTAGAAAGAAGGGAAAATTCATTAGAAAGCTTTCAACGCGCCTTAGAAATTGGTGCAGATAGTATCGAGCTTGATATCCACTTGTTGCAAGATGGAATGCTGACTGTCTATCACGATTTTTACGTTCCCGTCTCTTTCAAGGAAAAGAAATTTGTTTGTGAACTTCAGGGCAAAGAAATGCAAACTTTGGGAGCCCCCACTCTTCCAGAAGTATTTGAGCAATTAAAAATCTTAGGTTCATCTAAATTGTTGTGGTTAGATTTAGAGATCAAGTATCTTGAAAATAATACTCAAAGCCCAAAAAGGGAAGCGATCGCCGATGCTGTGTTGAGAGCAGTCTCTTTACATTGGGAGTTGAGTCGAACCCGATTTAGATCTTTTGATTGGAATATTTTGAAAGTGTTTCAGAAATCAGTGCCGACGTTTCAAACAATTCCTCTGGTTGGCAAAGAGGAATCAGATCTTCTAAAAGCTCTCGAACTTCAGCCTGAGTGGATTGCCCCTCATTTCTCGGTAATTAATGAACGTGTTATTTCTTGGTTTCACCGTTCGGGAGTTAAACTGATGCCTTATACAGTTAATTCGCTCTCGGAATGGAAAAAACTTTCCGATTGGGGGGTAGATGGTATTACGACCGATGATCCCAGAGGGCTTTTGCAATTTCTAGGCAAATGAGTTCTTAAACTCTTTCCACGCGACCTTTTTTCAGCAAAATATCGAGATAGCGATTGGTAAGCTTTTCCGTTAGGCTATTTTGTTTCAAACGATCATTCAGGTTTGTGTAATCGACACAGTCAGATACCTGATCTTGATTGAAACAAGAG
>JBJSXY010000058.1:0-4471 GCA_046086625.1 Pseudomonadota bacterium
ATTTTAATCCTACAGCAGCTGCAATATCTCCTGCTTTTACACTCTTAATTTCATTCTGTTTGTTTGCATGCATTTGAAGCAAGCGACCAATGCGCTCTTTCTTATCTTGTCGAGCATTCAACACATAAGAACCAGCATCCAGAGATCCCGAATAAACACGGAAGAATGTTAATTGTCCTACATAAGGATCTGTCAGAATCTTGAAAGCTAAAGCGGAGAACTTTGCATTAGTATCTACGGCTCTCTCCATCTTTTCTTCTTCTTTTTGAGGATTCACTCCTTGCACAGGAGGCTTGTCCATTGGAGAGGGAAGAAGGGCCAAAACACCATCCAACATGGGTTGAACGCCTTTGTTTTTAAAGGACGATCCAGCAAATACCGGAACGATTTTTAATTTCAAAGTGGCGAGACGCGCGCATTTGCGAATTTCGTCTTTAGTGATTTCGCCACCTTCTAAGTAGCGGTTCATCACGGCATCATCTTCTTCAGCTACCGCATCTACTAGCTTTTCACGGAGCTTTTTGCATTTTTCTTTTAATTCTTCAGGAACATCAGTGATTCGATATTCATCCCCTTTTCCAGGGATGTCCCAAATAAGGGCTTTTTCTTCGATGAGATCAACGACTCCCATCAACTTGTCCTCAGCACCAACGGGATAGTTGAACATGATAGGACGAGCGCCTAGCTTTTCTACAATTGATTGAACCGATTTATCGTAGTCTGCTCCAACGCGGTCCATTTTATTGATAAAGCAAATTCTGGGAACTTTATAGCGATCAGCTTGACGCCACACCGTTTCAGATTGTGGCTGAACTCCAGCAACACCATCAAACAAAACCACAGCACCATCTAACACACGAAGAGAACGTTCCACTTCAATCGTGAAGTCTACGTGTCCAGGAGTATCAATGATGTTGATTCGGCAATCTTTCCAAAAACAAGTGGTAGCAGCGGAAGTAATCGTGATTCCACGCTCTCGCTCTTGAACCATGTAGTCCATTGTGGCTTCGCCATCGTGAACTTCACCCACTTTGTGAGTTACCCCAGTGTAGTAAAGGATGCGCTCTGTGGTTGTTGTTTTTCCGGCATCAATATGCGCACAGATACCGATGTTACGAATCTTTCTTAAGTCTGTGATTTGTGGATCTGCCATAGTTTTTTACCAGCGATAGTGGGCAAAAGCTTTGTTTGCTTCAGCCATTCGATGAACATCTTCTCTTTTCTTTACGGATTCCCCTCGATTTTCAGCTGCATCAAACATTTCTTGTGCAAGCTTTTCCCCCATGGAGGACCCTCTTCGGGCTTTCGCGTAAGTAGCAAGCCATCGAAAAGCGAGAGCGTTTCTTCGCTCTGGTCGGACTTCAACCGGAACCTGATAAGTGGATCCCCCCACGCGGCGGGACTTCACTTCGATCTGAGGGCGAACATTCGTGAGCGCCTTCTTAAAGACCTTCATGGGATCATCTTTTGTTTTCTGATGGATGACTTCAAAAGCACCGTACACAATTCTTTCGGCAGTGCTTTTCTTTCCATCGTCCATGATGGAATTAATAAATTTGGTTACCAACTTCTCATTGTATTTTGAGTCGGCAACTACTTCTCTATGGGGAACATTTCCACGTCTTGGCATTGCGTATGCCTTTCCTGCTTTGGCTCCATATTTGGAGCGACTTTGTTTTCGTTTTTCTACACCTTGAGTATCTAAACTTCCACGAACGATGTGGTAGCGAACTCCAGGAAGATCTTTCACCCGACCTCCTCTAATGAGAACAACCGAGTGCTCTTGGAGGTTATGGCCTTCTCCCGGAATATAAGATGTTACTTCGTAACCGTTCGTTAAACGGACACGAGCAACTTTCCGTAGAGCCGAATTCGGCTTCTTGGGAGTTGTTGTGTACACGCGGATACAAACACCGCGTCTTTGGGGACATCTTGTCAATGCGGGGGACTTGGTACGGCGTTTCTGCGCGTCTCGGCCCTCGCGGACCAGCTGATTAATTGTTGGCATGTAATTACCTCAAAATCTTAAACTAAGGGTTGATAACGTCCGGCATTTTCAATGTCAATTGGTTTCACCCAAAAACAACCTGCCTTTCTTGACGGCCCCTGGGTTTTGGACTACAAATCGCCCACCCTAAGGAAAGGGAGGCCTCTGTATGTACGAAAAGATTGTCTTAGTTTTCTTCTCACTTCTAGTACTGGCGGTGTCTAGCTTCGTGAAAAACCTTTCAGATTTAGAAGCTTTTTTCTCCTCCCATTCCGAATCTCGGTGTTCTCATCAGTATCATTCAAAAGAAGCAGGAAAAGCCTCCAGTAGTCTGGTACACTGGTTCGACTGTGACTAGTGCAACCCCGAAATTAGTCTTTAAAAACAAGCCGTTAACGATCCGTGATGAGATTCACGGAGACATGAGTTTTGAAGGTGTTGTTCGGCAGGCTATCGATCATCCCTCATTCCAGCGGCTTCGTTCCATTAAACAACTCGGATTGGCCGAATTTGTATTCCCCTGTGCTACTCATACTCGGTTTCAGCATTCTTTAGGCGCTTCTTACTTAGCGGTTCAATATTTTGAAACTATGGTGAGGGGCTGGGGGCATTCCAATTTTGACTTTGAAGGCAAAGTTGAGAAAACCAGGTTTTCTCCGCTTTTAACGAAGCAGCGTTTGCAAGAGGTAGGCGAACACCCCGAATCTTATCGCTTTTGGCGAGATGCAATTGGGCTTGCGGGGCTTCTTCATGATGTGGGCCATGGTCCTTGGAGCCATACATTTGAGTTTTTAGATTTAGAGCAAGATTTTAGCGATGTTTTAGAGCCTATTCATGGTGTAGTCGGAAAGTTTTTAAGAGAACATCTTAAGAGTGGAAAACCCTTCATGCACGAAGAGATTTCTCTTCTTTACGTGCACAAGCTTTTGAAAGATCTTGAGGAGTCCGATTTAGTTCCCGATGCCTTAAGATTTTTTGTGCCCGTTTCAGCTCTCATTCATCGAAAGATGGGCTTGGGAAAATTCCAAAAAGAAATTGAATCTGAAATTCAAAAAGGTCTCACCAGTCGAAAACTAAAAGGCGGAGTTGAAGTGCACCGTCTTTTAAGGCCTGTTATTTCGGGCCCTTTTGATGTGGATCGCATCGATTACATTCAAAGAGATGGACGTAACTGTGGGGTAAATATTGGAGGGATTGAGTGGCGTCGTATTGTTTCAAAACTCATTCCCTGTTTAGCTAAGCATGAGGGAGCATCCAACGAGCCACCCGATGTGGTTCTAATTTCAAATGTGAAAAACCAACACGTTTTGGATGATTTCATTTTTAGTTTGTTTCAGATGTATGCCCAAGTTTATTTGCATCCAAAAATTGTTGGAGTTGAAGAAGTTGCAAAACGGCTTTTGAAAAAAATTCAAAAAGGAAAAAACAAGCCCGTCATTACTTTTGAGATGCATCAGCAACTCACAGATGAACGGTTTCGTTATCTTCTGAAACACGATTTTGGGATTTCAGAAATCGAAGATTTGTTGTTTCGCAAATCGGGAGCTGGAGTTCATGTGGTTAGCCTGCCTCCCGATATGGGAATGGAAAAAAATCTGAAGTCGAGTGGGTATTCGATGGTGGACCTTCTAGATAGACCGATGATGAAAGATAGCGTTGGGTTGTTCTTGTTTGGCTCTTATCAGCACCGCTCTGGAAAAACGACAAAGACCGAACATTTGATTCAGCCATGGGTCAAAGTAAGCCCCATTGCACATCATTTTTATACCATCAACTATTCTCCGAAAATTTGGTTGAAATCGGAGCTTCTCAACTGAAATGGAAACGTGGCTTTCAACCTTTGGGGTGATTTTTGCGATTGTTGATCCTTTTGGTTATGTTCCCATTTTTCTTTCTTTAACCGCTGGCGATAGTGAAGCCCTCCGAAGAAAAATGATTCGTAAAGCTTGTGCTACAGCTTTTCTAGTTTTAACTGTTTCGACTTTTGTGGGGCAGCAAGTCTTAAGTTTTTTTGGGATCTCAATTCCCGCGCTTCAAATCTCCGGTGGACTGATTCTTCTCATTATTGGTTTTGAAATGATGAAAATTCTTCCTGTGGTGGAGAAGCTAACTCAGAAAGAGGAGACTGAAGCAGAACGAAAAGAAGATATTTCGATTGTTCCTTTGGCGATTCCCATGCTTTCGGGGCCTGCTTCCATTGCATCTGTCATCGTGTTAAGTAGCCGAACTCAATCGTTAGCGGATTATCCTATTATTATTTCTTCGGTTTTAGTGACTTTATTGATCACTTATTTCGTCTTACGGTCCTCAAGCCGTTTAATTAAAATTATTGGCGTGACTGGCCTCAATGTGATGACTCGAGTAATGGGCCTGCTTCTGTGTGCCATTGCTATCCAGTACGTGATCAATGGATTCTTGGCAGTTAGATCGTCATGAACCGAGAGTTTGATCTGATTGCTCGTTTGTGTAAAAAACTTCCCCCGG
>JBJSXY010000059.1:0-2071 GCA_046086625.1 Pseudomonadota bacterium
AGGATTCTTTGTTAACTCCAATCGAATGTGAGATTTCGACATGCCGTATTCCCCAGTTAGAATTTCAGTAATCATCCCCTCCCGCAATGGAGCTAAGCGTTTAGAAAGTTGCTTCAAAGCTTTGTTAAACGTGCTCGGTAAAGAGGACGAGATTGTGTTGGTGAATGATGCATCCACGGATAACACCATCGATGTGGCAGGAAAATTTCCCTGTCGACTTTTAAACCTACCTGAGGGCGTAGGAGCTGCTCGGGCAAGAAACATCGGCGCTCAAGTTGCAAAAAATGAAATACTTCTTTTTATCGATGATGATGTTTTAGTTAAACCAGAGACCTTTCAAAGACTAAGATTCAATTTTGAAAATCCCGAGTTGTCGGGAGTGGTAGGAGTTTTAGATGATGAAATCCCCTTTAAAAACTCTGCAAGTAACATAAAAAATCTTTGGATGCGATTTACTTATCTTACGTGTCCCCAAGAAGGAGTGGGACTTTTCTATACTAGTATTGCGGCTATCAGAAAAAATGTATTTGAAACTGTCGGGGGTTTTGACAACCACTATTCAGGAGCCAGTCTGGAAGATACGGAATTTGGTCAACGCGTTTGGCAACAAGGTTATCGCATTAGAATTGATCCACAACTGTCCGTCACTCACGTCAAGCATTACACTTGGAGTTCGATACTCAAGACAGACTACGAACGTGCCCGAGCATTAACTCATATGAAATTAAGAAAGTGGGGGCAGGAGTTTTACACCAGTGTTCCAATGACTTTTCAGCTGGCTATTCCCATTCTATTCTTTTCTCCAGTTTTCCTCGCGCTTTGTGTTTTTTTTAAAATCTCTCTGGGTTGGAGCGTTCTTCCTCTGGGACTTTTTTTCATTCTGACAAATTCTTGGATCCGTTTTTTATTCCGGAGCAAAGGGTGGAGACTAGGGATCGCAGGAGTTTTATTTCATCCTATTGATTGTATTCTGGTTGGACTGGGCATGCTGTCTGCGTGCTGGCGACACTTGAAGGGCCATTCATACTGAAGGGGCGAGTTATTACCCTCCCCCCTCCAATAAAACAACAGTAGAATGATTTTACTCTGCTGGTTCTACTTTTTCCAAGTAAGGACCAATGTTAGGAAGCGCAAAGAGTCTTCCAATTTCAAGCACAGCACTCTTTACCATGAGATAAGGAGGGACATCCATAGGCGGTGCCCATTTGATTTGGACTTTGTTTTCCTTCAGGGCAGCTCTCAGTGCTTTCATTTGCTGTGGAGTTAGATCTCTTTTTAGCTCAATACGAAACCGAGTGGTTGCTTCGGCAGGAGTTACTTCTCCTACTTTTTCACTGAGCCCTTTAATTTCGTCTATATCCAAATAAGTTTTAATTCCAAAAACGGGCTCGTCCGCACTGCCCCAATTGAATTTGACTCCTTTAGCTTTTAAATCTTTCTTAATTTTTCGAATTTCTTCGAGTGAAGCCCCTGGATTTAAGTTGACCGTATATCCCCACTCAACACTTTTATCGGGTTCCGATTTTCCAATGAGATTTTCATCTTTTGGAGCGCTGGGAACTGATGCAGAATTCGAAGGTTTAGAAGTCCCTCCATGACCGCCTCTATTACGTCTAAACTCCGCCTGGCCGGAAAGACTGACTATTAAAAGGAATACACTGAGTTTAAAGAAGTTATGATTCATTGGGCTTTTCTCCTTAGAAATAAAGACCTTATTATACCTGCTTTTTAAAACTTAGATGCCGCAACCAGTCACTCAGCTCCTTGTCTGATTGCTTTGTCATTGAGTTAAGAACTGATGAATTTGTGCCGTTAGTGAAGATGATACGAAAAAGGAAAACTCATGAAATCTCTAAGCGAAAATCCATTTCTTAAAAAACTCATCCGAACCCTCGATAAAGGTGATGAATTGTTCACACAAGGAAGTTCGGGTAATTCGGTTTTTCTTGTCCTTGATGGTGAATTAGATCTCATCAGAAGAAATCAGAACAATATTTTTTCACTGGGCAAAGTTGGCCCTGGCCAATTTATTGGTGAAAAAGCGCTTCTCGGAGGAAATCCTTTTTCTCGG
>JBJSXY010000060.1:0-5690 GCA_046086625.1 Pseudomonadota bacterium
CGAAGATTTCAAAGAAACTCTAAAAATTTTAAAGGATATCGAATTTGCGGGAGTCTTCATGTTTAAGTACTCGCCGCGCCCTGGTACTCGGGCTTTCTCTTACGAAAATGAAGTGCCGGAGTCTGTAAAAGACGAACGACTCTACCAAGCTCAAGCGATCGTAAGCTCCGTTCTCGATCGACAGAATAGAGCTCTGATTGGAACCAAAACTCGAGTTTTGATTGAAGCATTGGATAAAAAAGCAAGGAACTATTCAGGACGGAATCCACAAGGAAAGATTGTCCATGTTTTCAATGCGGGAGCGGCCTGTGTTGGAAAAACAATTGAAGTGGAAGTTACCGAAGCCAATGGTTCCAACTTAAGGGGTTTTTATGTCGATGCACCCGTACTTGCCTCATCTCTTTCACAAGCCCCAAATTGATCCCAGTGTCTTTATCGCTTCGGGCGCTAAAGTAATTGGGGATATTCACATAGGGAAAAATTCAAGTGTTTGGTTCAATACTGTAATTCGAGCTGATGTGAATTATGTTCGGATTGGAGAAAGAACAAACATTCAAGATTTGACACTGATCCACGAGTCTTATCAAGCTAGCCCAACTTTGATCGGAAACGATGTGACGATTGGCCACTCCTGTATTCTCCATGCTTGTACGGTGAAGGACTTTTGTATGGTGGGCATGGGCAGCACGATTTTAGATGATGCTGAACTGGGAGAGTTTGTCCTTCTGGGGGCGGGCAGTTTAGTAACCCAGGGAATGAAAATTCCCTCCTATAGTAAAGTATTGGGGCGTCCGGCGAAAGTTGTTGGGAAACTTACCGAGGATGAAATTGAGAAACTTAAATGGTTGTCTCAGCACTACGTAAAATTGAGTCAAATTTACCGAAGCCATCCTGAGACTTATTGCTCAATTGACTCTTAGTTTTCATCAGAGCAGTCTGCAGTTGTGAATAGGTTGTTTCTACTTTTTTTTATTTTTCTCTCTCTTCAAGTTTTTTCAAAAGAATTATTGGTTCTGACGCCTGCGGAAATCAGTCACACAGAAAAACGAATTCAGGAATTTTACTCGGAGCTAGGAAAACCAGAGGCTATGGACTCTCAGGGAATTAAAACGAATCCCGTAACCGGATTGCCTTTTCAGGCGCATCTGGAGCTGGCGATGCCGATAAGCTCTGGGGAATCAGCATTGGTTCGTCAAGCGCAGAGAAAAATTACTAAAAATTATCGGCAGTGGTATTGCGTTCGAGTTCTAAAAAAAATATCTCCAAACTTTCCTTGCGGGGAATCTAGAAAGTGGGGAAATTTCTTCAAAGATGACCAAGTTTCCGACTTGGCAGATTCCTGGGTTGAGAAGGTGACTTATTCTCCGGATGAAATTCCAGTTGAAGGAGAATCAAATCGTCCTCTTTGGTCTGATGACTATTGGGCTATGGTCCGCGGCCTTACTTCTTACCGCTATTCGGAAGGGGATTGGTTTAATGATTATCGAGAAGCGATTAGTTCATATTCGCAGCCACAAGGCTGGCTCTCCGTCCTGAATCTTAAATTGGAAAAACTGAATGCAGCTATTCTTAAGTGGTCTCCTGCTGAAAAATATGATCTTTCTATTGAAGATCTGGAATTTTCTTTGACCAATGAACAAAAGAAAGAAGGTCGGGGGTACGAAGACGAAGAAGGCGAAGTGGAGCCTTGGATGGGGCTGTGTCACGGCTGGGCCCCCGCTTCCATCATGGTCCCTCGACCCACCCAACCTGTGGAAATAGCGGGTCCTTCTGGTTCTTCAATTGTTTGGTATCCCAATGATATTAAAGCAATGATCACCCTCGCGTGGGCAAACGGAAATTGGGCAAGTAATTTTGTCGGGCGGCGCTGCGAACAAAAAAAGTTAAAAACGTTTCCGAATGGCAGGATTAGTTCACAAGATTGTTTTGATAATAATCCTGCTACTTTTCACTTAGCTTTGGGAAATCTGGTTGGAAATGCAAAAGCATCTTTCGTGATGGATAAAGCTTACGATTATCAGGTTTGGAATCAACCCATCGTCGGTTACCAATTCACTTATTTCAATCCGTTGGATCCTTCCCAGAAAAGTAAAAGTTGGGAGGAAGTAGCTGCGACGTATGACAAAAATTTTAAGAAAAAAGATCGATTCCAAAAGCCCTTAACTCGCGGAAAGTTTAGGGAGGGATCAACTAATCGAAGAAGTCTTCGAGAAGGGGCCCAAGATGCACATATTGCAAAAGTTGTTGGGGTCATCGCAACAGTGGTTTATTTAGTGGAAACGACCCCTCCACAATTTGGTCCGACTCCAGGCGATGATGAGTACGGAAGAGATGTTTATCTTTACGATCTTGAAATCGCTAAAGAGAGAGAGGGATGGGGCATTACAGGAGGGGAATGGCATCAAAACAACCACCCCGATTTTCTCTTTGTTCCCAAGAAAAATAGCACAGCTAGTGCTGTGTGGGACTTTCTATCAGAAGATCCCAAAGTTATGGGACCTAGTGCGAGTGAAAAGGGGGCGTATCCTCTTTGCAAAGTCATAAAGGAGCTTGTGGAAAAATCTTCCAGTGCTCCCGATGCCTACGACTGTTATTCTTCTACAATTCCGTAGTAAGTAAGACCCAAATGATTGATAAGCTCTTCTCGGCCTAAAAACCGCAAAGTGTTGTGCAGTTTTAAAAGCTGAACTTGCAAATCATGTTCGGGTTTCAAGCCTTCTGCAGCCAGGGGACTCTTGAAGTAAAATGAGAGCCATTCCTGAATTCCGTAGAAATTACTTCGTTGAGCAAGATCCATAAAGAGAGCTAAATCAAGCACGATGGGCGCTGCCAAAATACTATCTCGGCAAAGGAAATTGATCTTAATTTGCATCGGGTATCCTAACCACCCCACGATATCGATATTGTCCCAACCCTCTTTGTTGTCGCCACGAGGAGGATAGTAATTAATTTGAACTTGGTGGTGAACTTTTCCGTAAAGAGAAGGATAAGTTTCTGGTTCTAAAATCTGTTCGAGCACTGAAAGCTTAGAAACCTCTTTCGACTTAAATGAACCGGGATCTGCCAAAACTTCTCCATCTCGATTCCCCAAGATGTTAGTGGAGTACCAACCGGATAACCCCAAAAGACGAGATTTTAAGCCTGGAGCGACCAGAGTCTTCATGAAGGTTTGACCCGTTTTGAAATCACTGCCGCTGATGGGAACTCGCAATTCTCTGGCCAATTCCTGAAGCGCTGGAATCTCCACACTGCGGTTAGGGGAGCCATTTGCGTAAGGGACGCGTTCTTTAAGGGCTGCATAAGCATAAATTTGGCTAGGCGCAATCATCGGGTCATTTTCAATGAGCGCTTTTTCAAAAGCCTGAACCGTTTCGTGACAGGGGCTCTGTTCTGTGTATCGCTCAGTGCTTGCACACCAGACGATAACTAACCGTTCGCAGCCATTGTTTTTCTTGAAATTTCGGATGTCCTCTCGGAGCTGCTCAGCAAGATCCATTTTGGTCTTACCCTTTTTTACATATTCTCCGGAAATTTGGGTGATGTAGTTTGGGTCAAATACCGCAGGCATGGGCTTTATTTGAGAAAGCTCATTCTTTAGTTGGCTTAAGAGTTCGGGCTCGAGAACTTTTGCTTTCGCAGCTGCTTCGTAAGCAGAATCAGGAAAAATATCCCAACCGCCAAAAACGATATTTTTTAAATCAGCCAAAGGAACAAAGTCTTTAATCGCAGCTGATCGATTTTCACTGCGTTTTCCCAAGCGTAAGCGCCCCATTTGAGTGAGCGAACCGATAGGTTCTGAAAGGCCTTTTTTAACGGCTTCGACCCCGGCAATGAAAGTGGTTGAAACAGCTCCCATGCCCGGTAATAGAACGCCCAATTTCCCGGTAGCGGGTGAAACAGTAACATCAGTTTTAGTCATGATTTAATTCCTCGCGTCAGCTTTTAACCATGTTTTATCCTACTTGGAAAGGATAATTTAAAAAAACAGTGCGATATAAAAGATTATTAAATACAATTACTTAATGAGCGATTGCCAAGGGCTTTTTAAAGCCGAAGATGGAACTTCTCTTTATTATGAAATGAAAGGGCAAGGAAGACCCCTTGTCTTTTGCTATGGCCTCACTTGTCGGAAGGAACATTGGCATCATCAAATCGAGCATTTCTCTAAAAAATACCGGGTCATTACTTTTGATTATCGAGGACATCACAATTCCTCCAAACCCGCCAATGATCAGCATCTAACTCTGGATTGGTGTGCAAAAGATCTAGTGGCGCTATTTGATCACTTAGAATTAAAAGAAGCTGTCGTCTTGGGGCATAGCTTTGGGGTTCCGGTTCTTTCTAAGTTTATTCCGCTTCTTCCCGGAAAAGTAACTGGCGCCATTTTTATTTGCGGTTCAGTAACAAACCCATTCGACCATATGTTTCACTCAAATCGAATGACGAGAGTGCATCAGCTAACAAGTTTTATTCAAGATCAAGTGCCCGAGCTGATGGGGTGGTTATGGCATAAATTTACAAAGAAGAATCGACTCAATTTTTTGATGACATCGCAACTAGGATTCAATGCTTCTCGAGCAAAAGAAAAAGATGTTTTTAATTACATTGAAGGAGTTCATAGAACCCCTTTTAATATTTTTTATTCTCTTATCACTGATTACGCTCGTTATGATGGTCGACCATTTCTCAATCAAATTGAGTGCCCCACTTTATTGTTAGCGGGCGATGCCGACCATATTACGCCTTATTCATTGCAAGAAGAGATGGCGAGTCTCATTCCCAATTCTAGGTTAGTGAAAATTCCAGGAGGCAGTCACAATGCCCACATGGATTTTCCAGATAAAGTAAACCTCTCTATTGAATCATTTTTATCGGAACTGGAATTTTAATGAAGCTTACTCTTTTTCTAGGACTTTTAATTTTGGCTTCTTGCGCTTCACTTAAACCAGTGGAGAATCAGCTTTCGAAAGATTTATCTCGGGAAGACTTTCTTAAAGAGCAGCAATTGCGTGAAGATGCCTTAGGTGCAGTCACGGGGAAACTTCAGGTTCGTTATTCTGTGAAGCGGGGCTCGTTCATGGGAGCTGCCAAATTCGTAAAAACGGATCGCGAATCCAGATTTGAAGTGAGTGATCCCATGGGAAGAACTCGCTATTGGCTCATTGGGGATTTAGAGGGAATTTTAGCTTACTATGAAACCGATCAAGTTGCTTACACAGCGGGTGAGGGAGGCAAAAAGTATTTTGAAGAGTTTTTTGGAATGAGATTAACTTGGAAGGAGATCGAAAATATTTGGATGGGAATTCTTCCCCGAAAGTGGCGAGAAAATTTAGAAGAAAAATGGATGTACGATACCGGAATCTATCGAGGGCTTATTAGACAGGAAAATAAAGAGCCCATTCATTTAGAAATTTCAGCAAAAACACGCCAAGTAAATCGAATTCAGATGAAACGTGGTGTTCAGGAGGTTCAGATTGTTTTTTCGGATTTTGATGCTTGTTGTGCGTACGAAAGAGGTGACTCCATTTTGGGACACAGCGTAGAAATCAAATTGCCGGACCCCTCTGAGAAAATTGGGTTAGAATGGGAAGAGTTAAGTATTTTGGAACAGGCACCTAATCCGGTTTTGTTCAGTAGAAAACTTTTGGGCCGCGTTAAGATGATTAATTTGGACAAACAAGGGAAACGAC
>JBJSXY010000061.1:0-4354 GCA_046086625.1 Pseudomonadota bacterium
GTTGAACCGAATCCCCTTTTTCAATTTTCAATTTATCCGCAAGGCCTTTGCCAATCCAAATCCAGTTTTTAATATTTGGGTTAAAATCAGGCGGCTCCACCCAAATTTTTTCCCAGGGAGTCACTCTCTTCGAATCTTCAAAAGAGATTCCTTCAAGGGTCACCCCCCCGACTCCATTTTTAATCAACATGGATTGGCTCAAGTGAAATGGGGTTGCCCCTTTTACTCCGGGAATTGCCTCCAACACTTGTTGTAGATTTAGCACATTATTTTCCTCTCCTCGAGGAATCACAACAATCGGAGAGGTGATTTCAATATAACGAGTTTGAAGAAAATCTAAAAAGCCAGACATCACTGAAAGAACCACCATGAGCATGGCAACCCCTAATGCAACTCCCGAAACAGAGATCCAGAGCGCTAAGGTCAGAAGACTGCCCCCTTTAGGGAAAAGAGACCGCCGCATGAGAAACCCGAGCCCCTGGGTTAGTTTGACTCTAGAGGGTTTACCCATTTCCATTAACTTCCTCGAGGTATCTTTCAATCGCTGCTACTTCAGCCTTTAAGTCATCCGCTTGTTTTCGAACCCCCGCTTTAACTGCCTCAGGAGCCCCACTCATAAATCTCTCGTTTTGCAACTTGGCTTCAGCTCTAGCCAAGGCTTCTCTTTTATCCACTAACTGTTTTTTTTGCTTTTCAATTTCGTCTGTTAGGTCCCCTAAGTAGGATCGGCTAATAAAAACCGAACAATCCTTAAGAACAATCTCAATGTTTTCCTTTGTGGATAATCGAGAACTAATCCAATCAATTTTATCGGCTCGCGCCAACTTTTGAATTTTGTCTTCAAAAGCCCTGAGAGAGTTTCGGATTTTTTCATCTGCCCAAACCGATAGACTAATTTCTTTGCTTCCTGGAATTTGATGGGTACCGCGAACGGTTCGCGTTTTCTCGATGAGTTCGATCACTCGTTGAACCTGCTCTTCCGTGTCCAAAAACTCATTCACTTTTGTCGGTTCTGGATAATCAGAGACCGAAACACTCTCCACATTCGAACTACGATAAGGAAGCTCCTGCCAAATCGCTTCGGTTACAAATGGCATAAACGGATGCAACAATCGCAATACTTCCTCGAGCACATCGAGCGCAGTCGAATCACTTTTAGCTTTCCGAGAATCTAACTCGTTCTTTTCTTTAATAAACTCCACAAACCAGTCGCAATATTCACTCCATAAAAAATGATACAACGCTTGAGCTGCTTCGAAAAAGCGGTAGCTTTCCAAACTCTCGGCCACTTGCTTTTTAGTCTGGTTTAGCCTGGATAATATCCATTGATTAGATAAGTTTGAACGATCACTTCGACTCTCTTTAAGATCGCCGAAATGCATGAGAACGAATTTAGATACATTCCATAATTTAGTAACAAAGTTTCGACAGCCTTCGACTCCCTCATCAGAAACCCGCAAGTCTCGTCCGTGAAAAGCATTCCACGCTAAAAAGAAACGAAGTGAGTCAGCTCCCATCCGATCAATAATCTCGAGGGGATCGACCACATTTCCCTTGGTCTTAGACATCTTTTGTCCATGCTCGTCTCTTACCATGGGGTGAAGATAAACCGTGTGGAAAGGAATCTCGCCGGTCATTTTCATTCCCAACATGATCATTCGTGCAACCCAAAAAAACAGGATATCAAACCCTGTTTCCAAAATATCATTTGGGTAGAAGGTTTTAAAATCAGCTGTTTCTCCCGGCCAACCTAAAGTAGAAAAAGGCCATAACCCCGAACTAAACCAAGTGTCTAAAACATCCTCTTCTTGATAAATGTGGGCACTCTGACACGATTGGCACTGACTGGGAGTTTTAACTGCAACAGTCATCTGGCTACAATCTTTGCAATACCAAACTGGGATTCGGTGTCCCCACCATAATTGCCGACTGATGCACCACGGACGAATATTATTCATCCACTCGAAATAAACTTTTTCCCATTCTTCAGGAAGAATTCGGATCTTTTTTGTTTTGACGGCTTCAATCGCTGGCTTGGCTAAGACTTCCGCTTTGACAAACCATTGAGCACTTACTTTGGGTTCCACCACAGTCGAGCAGCGATCACAGTGCCCCACATTGTGAGGACGTTCTTCTTCGGAAATCCACAAATCGGCTTGTTTTAAATCCTGAAGGATTTTGTCTCGGGCCTTTTCGCGACTAAGACCTGCGTAAACTCCCCCCTGATCATTTACTCGAGCCGTATCATCAAAGATGGTTAAAATTCCTAGTCCATGGCGTTTTCCCACAACATAGTCGTTCACATCATGTCCCGGAGTGATCTTGAGGGCTCCCGTTCCAAATTCAGGATCGACGTAGTTATCTGCAATGACAGGGATCAAACGATTCACTAGAGGCAATTTAACTTTTTTTCCAATCCATTTTTGATACCGAGAATCCGTCGGATGAACCGCAACAGCTAAATCACCTAATAAGGTTTCCGGTCGAGTGGTCGCAACGGTCAGAAACTCTGACGATGAATCTTCCAGAAAATATTTTATCTTCCAAAAATGTCCCTTCACTTCTTTAAACTTCACTTCCAGATCGGATAGGGCCGTTCTGCATCGGGGACACCACTGGATAATCGCCTCATCGCGATAGACGAGCCCCTCTTGATAAAGGCGCACAAAACACTCTCTCACAGCGACGGATACTTTTTCATCAAGCGTAAAAGAAAGGCGACTCCAATCAAGACTGCATCCCAACGTTTTTAATTGGCTAATAATGGTTCCTTGAGACTTATCCTTCCACTCCCAAACTTTTTCGAGAAACTTTTCTCGCCCAAGCTCATGCCGACTCGTCTTAGATTCCGATTGAAGATGCCGCTCCACTACCATTTGAGTTGCAATCCCTGCGTGATCCGTGCCCGGTAGCCAAAGAACGTTAAACCCCTGCATTCTTTTTCTACGAACGAGAATATCCTCTAGAGTCCCAGTGAGTGCATGCCCCATGTGAAGGACCCCCGTCACATTGGGTGGAGGCAACACGATTGTGTAGGGTTTTTTCTTGGAATCAGCGGATGGAGTAAATATTCCCCACTCTAACCATTTTTGGTAGAGCTTCTTCTCTTGCTTTTGAGGCTCAAATTGATTCTCTAATGGCATTCACTCACTCTGCTGCCTTTGGAGAAGGAGCAGGACTGATGACGGGTTCCAACCGATTCAAATCAGCTGGCATCGTCACAGGTCTTCCGCCCCCTTTTTGAAACCCTAACAGGAGAACGTAATCAGCTAGAGCATCCATTTGTTTCTGTGAATCTCCCCCCAAAACTTCAGGAGCGGGGCTGTTCCCTTCGGGCCAGAATCCAGGCATTCGAGTGCCAGGAACCATGGCTTGAGGATTCTTTAACAAGTTAATAATCCATTCTTTGTTCAAGCGCCCATAAGACCGCGTGATATCAGGAGCGTAGCCTTTACTACCTCCCTCTAAATCTTCCTGACTTAAGTTATATTGCCCCACGGTATGGCAGTTACCACACTGAAGCTTGTTCCAGAGTACCTTTGCTCCTTCCAATCGAGCCCCGCTTATTTCAGGTGCCTCAAGAGGCGCATTGGGAAAATCAAGGTTTCCTTTTCGAGCCCAATGGGTGACCACATGATTTTGTTCATCATTGGTCATATTGTAGGACGGCATTCGTACTTGAATTGCACGACGCAGTTTCCAGCTTGGATTACTTAGGAAATTATTCACCCAATCGGATCTTACCCGGCTACCTTCAGAGCTTAGCGGCGGTGGCCCTTTGGTTTCATCTTCAGAGAAGTAAGTAAGAATTCGGCCTTCAAGTTCCCATTTTTCTTTTTCGTGTTTTTCAAAATCAGGATGTCCATCTGGGAGGGGCCGATACATTTGCTCCACCATATGACAGCCTTGGCAGTTGTACTGATGGACTACTCGAGAACCCTCTTCAATTTGCGCTTCTTTAGCATCCAGCACTTTAGCAGCAGGAGGACCGATTTTCTGAGCCGTTAAACCTAAAATGAAAGTGACGAGCTTGTCTCTTTCTCCTTCATCAAAGTGGTAATTGGGCATTCGAAGAAGATCCAAATATTCTTTCACGACCCCTTTGTCGAAGGAGCGAGTGGCTTGGAACTTTTGGTGCAGCCAAGAAGCTACAGATTTCTCAATGTCCAAGTAACCAAAATCGAACTTATTAACCAGCTTACTTCCGTGTTCGCTCAGCTCAACCCCACTTCCAGGCATGGTTTCCATGCCCTTGATTTCATGGCAACCGTAACAGCCGTAACGAGTAATCGCATTGAGCCCCAGTCTGTCGGTCACCTCTTTTTTCGAAAGTCCCTCAACAAACTGATGCACT
>JBJSXY010000062.1:0-4918 GCA_046086625.1 Pseudomonadota bacterium
AAGGGTTCCAAAGGAAAACAAAAATCCTTGAGCTGAAATGGCCAGCATCGGCAGCAGTTTTTTTCCCGCTGGGGAAAGCGATTTTAAAAGGGCAGTAATATTTGAGACACGAAAAGGAAGTGTTCGAGCGTCAGGGGAAAAACAATTGAGTTTAATGAGTCTGGTTAAAAAAAATCCTTGATTAAGCGAAA
The DNA here is from genome assembly GCA_046086625.1 of Pseudomonadota bacterium. Lineage (GTDB taxonomy): Bacteria > Bdellovibrionota > FAC87 > UBA2466 > UBA2466 > RFNO01. The sequence goes on from JBJSXY010000062.1 coordinate 192, forward strand.
GAAAGGTACCGGCAAAAGGAATTTTCATTCCATGAAGAAGCCCCCCTAAGCCAATCTCTACTAAGCTTAAGATGCCCGCATAAACCCCTGTAATTCTTGGATCGCTGACACTTTTCATTGCTGAAGACGTTTATCAGATTTTCATGTTATAACAAGGTCCCGATGCGAGATTATTCTTTAATTTATTTAAATGGCGTTCGCAAAGAAGTACGAGGCCGAGAAGCGCTTCTCATGCTAGCCGATTGGCTTAGAAAAGAAGTGGGCTTAACGGGAACTAAGATCGTTTGTGCGGAAGGGGACTGTGGAGCTTGTACCGTTTTACGCGCTTTCCCTAAATTTAAAGAAGCTCCCTTGCATTTTGAAGCAATGAATTCTTGTATTGCGACGGTAGCTCAAATGGACGGTTCTCATTTAGTTACCATTGAGGGAATTCAAAATGGAAAAAATCTTTCACCGATGCAAAAAGCGATGAGAGAATGTCATGGTTCCCAGTGTGGGTATTGTACGCCCGGGTTTGTGATGGCTTTAATGGGCGCTTTAGAAAAACATTCCTCGCTGGATGCAAAGACCGCATGCAATTATTTAACGGGTAATTTATGTCGTTGCACGGGGTATCAGCCCATCATCGATGCCGCTTTAAAAGCAAAAGCCACCGATGAACACTCTGTTTCAAAGCGGTATTTAAAAACTGAAGCGACGCGAGATCTGATTTACCATCAGAAAGAGCCACTTCAGTTTCAATGGGGACAAACTACTTTTTGTGCGCCTGTTTCTTTGGCAGAGGCTGTCCAATTTGCGGACGCTCACCCAGGGTTTCGAGTCGTGGGAGCGGCCACTGATATGGGAGTGCAAACGAATAAAGGCAAACCCCTACCAAAAGCTTTGCTCAGTTTGCACTTGATTCCAGGTCTCTATGAAATTCGAAAAGAAGATAGCCGGATCGTTGTTGGGGCTCGAGTGAGTCTCTCGCGATTAAGACGAGAGGCGCAAAAAACCAATCCTGAATTTGCTAGCTACTTAGACCTCTTTGCTTCTCCGCAAATTAAGAATGTAGCTACTCTCGTTGGGAATGTGGCAACGGGTTCTCCGATTGGCGACACTCTTCCATTTCTCATGGTGTCCGACGGCAAAGTTCATGTCGCAAGCTTTGATAGCAAACAAAAAACAGTGCAGACGAGAGATATTTCATTTTCTGTTCTTTTTGAGGGGTATAGAAAATTGGCTATCCAGCCGAATGAAATCATTACCCACATCTCTTTTGAATCCACACCCGCAGAGCGATTTTTGAAGCTTTATAAAGTGTCCCAACGAAAAGATTTAGATATCAGTACGGTGAGTGGGGCATTCCTTCTAAAAGTATCCCCCACTGGAAAAAATAAGAAGATTGAAGAACTCCGCATTGCTTTCGGAGGAGTGGCTGCAACTCCAGTCCGATTGGGTTCAGTAGAGAAAGCACTTCAAGGAAAAGAGCTTAGTGTGAAGATATTTGAAGAGGGGGCGGATCTTATTGGCAAGACGATTCAACCCTTAACGGATCTTCGGGGAACTCATAATTATCGAAAAGTGTTGGCGATGAATTTGTTCAAGAAATATGGTTCAGAGGTGCTTCGTGGTCAGTGATCCACATGATTCGTCCGTGACTCATGTGACGGGTCGCTCGGAGTATGTTGATGATCGCTCTCACTTAAAAGGCGAGCTCCTTTGCGGAATTGTTTACAGTCCTTTTGCGCATGCCAAACTAAAAAAGTTGGATTTTTCAGAAACGCTCAAAGTCTCGGGAGTTGTTTCGGTAGTAACCGCCAAAGACGTTGTAAACAATCATTGGGGAACCATTTTCCAAGATCAGCCTATTTTAGCTGTTGAGGAAGTGCAGTATGCAGGGGAAGTAGTGGCCGTAGTGGGAGCGGAAAGTCCAGAAGCGCTGAGAGAAGGGCTAGCCCGAGTTCAAGTAGAGTGGGAAAAACTCCCTGCTATTTTAAGCATCGATGAGGCCATTTCAAAAAAAAGTTTCATTGGAGAGCAGAGAGAAATTTCACGAGGCCATGTAGCTGAGGCTCTCCAAAAATCACTTAAGAAACTGTCCGGCATCGTGAAAATTCAAGGAGCCGATCATTTTTATTTGGAAAGCCAAGCAGCGGTTGTTTATCCAAAAGAAGATGGTCAATTAGAAGTACATTCTTCAACTCAGCACCCCACAGAAACTCAGCACGTGGTTGCAAAAGCGTGCGGACTTCCTTTCAAAGATGTTGTCTGTATTGCTAAGCGCTTAGGAGGCGGCTTTGGTGGCAAAGAATCCCAAGCGGCACCCATAGCTGCTTACGCGGCTTTGATGGCCAAAAAAACAGAACGGCCAGCAAGACTCGTTTTGAGTAAAGATGATGACATGATCATCACTGGTAAAAGAAACCCCTTTCAAATTTTCTATGAAGTCGGTTTTTCTCCTGAGGGAAAAATTGAAGCTCTCGATGCGAAACTTTTTTCGGATGGGGGCGCTTACGCTGATTTATCAACTGCGATTATGGAGCGAGCGATGCTCCATAGTGACAACGCTTACTACATCCCCCATATGCGAGTGCGCGGACAAGTATGCCGAACACACTTTCATCCTCATACTGCCTTTCGAGGGTTCGGAGGGCCAAAAGGGGTCGCTCTCATCGAATCTATTTTAGAAGATATCGCTCGGGAAACGGGAAAGGACGCGCTCGATATCCGAAAACTTAATTGTTATAAGCCCGGCGAAGACGTCACGCACTATGGGCAAAAAGTGGAGAATAATCTTCTTCCGGATTTGTTTCAGAAATTAGAAGTTGATTCGGATTATCGAAAAAGACGAAAAGAAATCACGGAATGGAATCGAGAAATAGCTCAGAATGGTGGAAATCCAAGAGGGCTTTCCATGACAGCTGTGAAGTTTGGAATTTCTTTTACGACTAAATTTTTAAATCAGGGAAATGCCCTAGTGATTGTTCATACCGATGGCAGCGTGCAAGTTTCCACGGGAGCGGTCGAAATGGGGCAAGGAGTAAACTCTAGAATTGCGTCAATTGTAGCAGATGAATTAGGCCTTCCTATTTCCTCGGTTCGGATGATGCCTACTTCTACAGAAAAAAATGCAAACACTTCTCCCACAGCAGCTTCCAGCGGCACCGATATTAACGGAGCTGCAGCAGAGAAAGCTTGCCGGGAAATAAAGAAGCGGCTTGCGGGACTTTTGCTTCGATTAAAAGATATTCCAAAAGATTCCTGGGCTTTTAAGACAGCAGCGCTTGGAACGATGCCTGAAATTGAACTCGATAAAAACTTAGAGGAAGCTTTTAACCAGGTTTCATTTGAAGCTGGCCAAGTCATAATCAAAAGCTCAGGATTTAAAGTGTCTTTTGTGGATCTGGTGCGCGAAGCGTATTTAAATCGAATTTCGCTCAGTGAATATGGTCACTATCGAATTCCTCATTTGGGATTTGATAAGTTAAAAGGCCAAGGGCGAGCTTTTCTTTATTACACCCAAGGCGTAGCAGCCAGTGAAGTAGAACTCGATCGTTGGACCGGCGAAGTTAAAGTAAAGCGAGTGGATATTCTCTTGGATTTAGGAAGGCCGATTAATTATGGCCTCGATATGGGCCAAGTGACAGGCGGATTTATTCAAGGAATGGGTTGGGTCACGACTGAGAATTTAGTCTACAATCCGGATGGGTTTCTCTTAAGCCATTCACCGAGCACTTATAAAATTCCGAGCATTCAAGATACGCCTCGGGTTTTTAAGGCCAATCTCATCCATAATGAAGGCAATACCGTGAATGTGAAGAGCACAAAAGCGGTGGGGGAGCCCCCCTTGCTTTTGTGTTTGTCTGTTTGGACGGCGATTCGAGACGCTGTGATGTCGTATCGTCAAAATAAAATTATTCCGATGATGATTCCAGCCACTTCCGAAAGAATCTTAAGAGCTTTAACGCCAGAGGAGTTTCAAGACGAATGAGTCGTTTTATTAGAGAATATCTCGTCAAAGCACAGGAACTCGCATCGCAAGGAATTCCCTTTGTGACGGTTACTTTAATTCAGCCTGAAGGGCATGTGCCACAAGATATTGGCGCAAAAGCTATTATTACTTCAGAGGGGATTACTTGGGGCACCGTAGGTGGGGGGCGATTAGAAGCGGAAGCCATTCAACATTCAAAAGCCATGTTGGAAAAGCCAGGGCAGCCCGAAATGGTTCGGTACGATCTTCGAAAAGATTTGAATATGGTTTGTGGGGGGATGGCCACTTTGTTTTATGAAATGTCTCTCCAACGCCCTTGGAATATTGCTGTGTTTGGAGCGGGCCATGTGGTTCAAGCAGTGGTTCCCTTGATTTCAAGTTTTGAATCCAATGTGTCGTGTATTGATTCAAGAGAGGAATGGCTTTCAAAACTTCCCAGTAAAGCGAATCTTCGTAAAATTCAGACAGAAGATTTGCCGGCTTATGTTTCAAAGCTTCCCCCCGGGGCTTTTTGTTTGTGTATTACTCAAGGGCACTTTACTGACTTACCCATTGTGCGAGAAATATTAAAAAGAGGGGATGCGCAGTTTTTAGGAGTGATAGGGAGTGTTCAAAAAGCAAGGACACTTAAAAACACGCTTCGAGAAGAGGGGTTTTCTGAAGAGCAAATTAAAACGATCCATTGCCCAGTGGGATTACCCATTGGAACCAATGCCCCCACAGAAATAGCAGTGAGTATTGCAGCTCAACTCTT
>JBJSXY010000063.1:0-15483 GCA_046086625.1 Pseudomonadota bacterium
GAAAACAAATTGCATACGTTTTCCAATATGGGGCTCTGTTTGACAGCCTTACCGTAAAAGAAAATCTCGCGTACCCTCTGCGAGCACACACCCAGTTATCTGAAGAAGAGATTCAGAAGCGAGTGGTTGAATCTCTCCAAAAAGTAGGACTTGAGCACAGCCTGAATTTGCTGCCCTCGGATCTCAGCGGGGGTATGCAAAGAAGAGTGGGCGTTGCAAGAAGCATCATACTAGAACCTGAAGTGATTCTCTACGATGAGCCCACAACGGGGTTAGACCCTTACAACACCAAGCAGATTTTAAGCATCATCCTACAGTTAAAGAAACAAGGGGCAACAACGGTTTTAGTCACCCATGATATGCATGCTATTTTTACAGTTACCGATCGAGTCGCATTCCTCAAGGACGGAAAAATCCGAGCTTTGGGTACCGCCCAGGAAATTGGTTCAACAAAAGACCCTGTAATTCAGGGATTCATTCAAGGAGAAAGCTGGTAATGGAACGCCAAAAAATGAATCAACTTTTAGTGGGGATCTTTGTGGTCCTGGGTGTAAGCATTGGCGTTTACCTCATATTTCTGATGGGTAGCAAGACTGGCTTCTTCCACTCAAATTATGAGCTTAATGCCCGTTTTAAAGATGTTAAAGGCTTGCATTCCGGATCTGAAGTCTCTCTTTCCGGATTAAGAATTGGGATTGTAAAAGAAATTAGGGTTTCCCAAGACGACTCGAAGGAAATGATTGCCATACTGCAAATTTCATCAAGCGCTAAGGATCGTATTCGAGCGGATTCGTTAGCCACTTTAAAAACTCAAGGAGTTTTGGGCGATAAATATATTGAGTTAACGATTGGTTCAAATAATGAACAGGTTCTAAAATCTGGCGACACGTTGAGAAGCTCTGAAACGTCGGATATTTTCTCAAAAAGTGGAAACCTCGTGGAAGGCCTCTCCCGCTATTTGAAAGAAGGTGGCGATGTGGATTCATTAGTTAAAAATCTTGCACGATTTTCAGACAATCTGGTTCAACTAAGCCAACAAGTAAAGAGAGAGAAAAGTATTTTGAATGAACTTTTTTATGGCTCAAGTGGAAAAAGTCTGAACGACGCGCTCTCTCATCTTGATTCCATTCTTAAAAAAATAGATGGTGGAGATGGAACCGTGGGCTCGCTCGTTAATGACCCAACCGTCTATGAAGATGTCAAATCGGTTCTCGGCGGGGCAAAAAGAAGCAGCATCCTCAAATACTTTATGAGACAGTTTATTGAAACGAGTGAGAAGGAAAAAGAGGAATTTGAAAAGGAACAGCCCAAAAAGAAATAATTAAACTGCGATCTTGAGCCCCTTGCGCTTTAGTTTTTCTACTAATGTAGTTCGATTTAAATTCAAAAGATTCGCCGCTTTATTTTTGTTTCCCTGTGTTTTTCGAAGCGCCTGGAGAATTAATTCATTCTCAAAATCGTTCATGGCCTCATTCAGATCAAGGCCCCCCTCGGGAAATGAAACACTACTAATGTACCTATCGAGAGAGACACTTTTAAAGTGTTGAATAGGCAAATCTTTGAGCTCAATAATTCCAGGCTCACGCTTGAGAATAACAACACGTTCAATTAAATTTTCTAACTCTCGAATATTACCCGGCCATTGATACTGCATCAACACTCTCATCGCCTCTTCCGAGGTTCCTGTCACGTCTCTTTTGTGTTGTTCACTAAATTTACTAACGAAGGCCTTCACCAAAAGAGGCACATCCGATTTTCTGTCTCGAAGCGGCGGCAAATTGATAGGAATCACATTGAGTCGATAGAATAGATCCTCTCGAAATTTTCGTTCTTTAACAGCCTGTTCTAAATTTTGATTTGTAGCAGCGATGACCCGGGCGTTTAGATAAAGACTGTGAGCACTGCCCACTGGCTCATAAACTCGCTGTTGAATCGCTCGTAGAATTTTAGCTTGCAAATCCGGAGACAGATCACTGATTTCATCTAAAAATAAAGTTCCATTCGCGGCCAGTTGAAAACGCCCCATCCGATTTTGAGTAGCACCCGTAAAAGCGCCTTTCATATGACCAAACAACTCACTTTCAAGAAGAGTCGCCGGGATGGCACCACAGTTCACAGCAACCCAAGGCAATTTTTTTCGTGGCGACAAATCATGAATGGCTCTAGCTACCACTTCTTTGCCTGTCCCGCTTTCGCCCGTAATCAGAACATTGGAATCAGTGTCCTTGATGCTCATGATCAGCTGAAAAATCTCGATCATTTTGGGATGACGCCCAATAAAATGCTCTAGCGGAAAATCAACTTGAGTGAAGTGGATCTCATCACTAAAAATTTTGCTCAGATGTATCTCTATTAACTTTTCTAAACCATCCAAAGCTTCCTTACTATCCCAAAAATCGGAAGCACCAGCACGCATATACTGAACAATCGAAGTGGGCGTCGAATCTGAACTCACCATGATCACTGCACATCCGGGACGCTCGACTCTCAGTTGAGTTAGCTTTTGTTGGGAATCCAAATCTGAGTATGTCCAAAGACACAAATGGACATTTTGTTTTTTTAATAAATTCACAGCACTGGAGACGTCGTTGACTGTATCAACCCAATAGCCTCGTTTTTGGAGACTCTCCTTGAATTCCTGTGAAAAATACGAACTATTCTCACAAATCAAGATCCGACGAATGGACACTCTTATCTCCAGTTGTTTCTTGAAAAATGTTTGAGAGAGCGTTCAGAAGTGTCTCAATTTCGTCTGGGAGAAACTTTTATGAAAAAAATATGAAATTGAATCTGAACAGTATTAATTTTAGGGAAGAACAAAATTTTTGTCAATGGATTGACGGGCACTTCTTTCCTGGAGGTGGAAATTTTTTCCGTTTTTCCTAGGCTACTTTGCCAAACGATTTGATGTCTGACACTGCGTAAATTCGACGTTCTCTAAAGATTTCAAACAGTACCGGATCAATTTTTCCTTCTTTGACTTCTTGAGCCAATATTTCAAGCGCCTTTTCCACAGGAACCGCTTCCTTGTACCAACGATCCGCAGCAGTCAACGCATCGAAGATATCGGCTATTGTCATGATCTTCGATTGTAAGGGAATTTCATGGTTCGTTAGTCCCCGAGGATAACCGGTTCCATCTAATTTCTCGTGATGGCAATAGGCAATTTCTGTCAGACTTCTGAAATCTCTTGTCCAAGGAATCATTTTCAAGAATTGGTAAGTGTGCCTAACATGAGATTCTATTTCTAACCGCTCCAATTCTGTAAGAGACCCCTGTGTGACCGACAGAGCCAGGTACTCCTCGTCTCTAAGAAGGGAAATTTCACTCCCATCAGGAAGAGCCAGTTTCTCATCTCGAATTTTGACAAGAAGCGTTTCATTCTCTTTATGAAGAATATTTGGTTCATTAGCGGCCAGGATTAAGTTCCAGTACCGGTCGATTTGCTCAACTTGATTTTGATACTCTTCTTCTAATTTACCCCTACCCGATTTTCCTAATTGGATGACTTTTTCTAAATATTGGATTTTAGCTGCAGCTTTGAAAGTTTGAAGCCGCTCACAAATAGCATCTAATTGGTGACCGTAAAGCTTTTTGGACTTTACTAAAACTTCTTCTCGGATTCCTATTTTTCCAAAGTCATGTAAAAGTGCTGCATACTCAAGTTCTTTGATTTCTGGTTCTTTGAATTTCACAGAACGATAAATTCCGGAGTTTACCTCAGTTGTGGCTCGGGCCAGCGCTACCGACATAGATGCGACGCGTTCGGAATGTCCTCCTGTACTGGGGTCTCTTGATTCAATAGCAGTAATCGATGCGCGTACAAATCCTTCAAAGAGTTTTTGAACCTCAATATAAATATCGCTACTTTCAAGGCAGATAGCAGCTTGTGTTGCAAAGGAACGCAGAATGCTTTCGTCATCTTCATCAAATGAAATTATTTTTCCTTCACTCATTTTATTACATAGCTGCAAAACGGCTCGGCAATCCCCTCGACTATCTTTGAGTGGAATCGATATGAGTGAAACGATGGGAGAGCCTTGCTGATGATCAATCTGCCGATTAAGCGCAGGTTGCGAGTTCGTTCGACTGGAATCTTCTAAAAGTGTATTTACTGTTTTTCCAGTCAGCACCACATAGCCACAAATGCTACTTTCCTGAACCAAGTGATTAATCTCATTCAAAATGATTTTATTCTCTCCAGTGTCTTGAACTTGGTACTTAAATACCAACTCGCCCTCTTCTTCTCCCACTCCTAGGAGAGTGCCTGCTTGAGCATTCAAGAGATCGATGGCTTCGGAAAGAGTCCCAATCAAAAGATTTTTCGGATCTCGCTCTGCAGTCAATTTTAAGAGAACTTCATTCAACTTTTGGAGAGTGTAAGAACTGATTCGACTGATCTCGGGAAGACTAAAATCTCTCATCAATGCTTTAAATTTAGAAAACAAAGACTGACTTTCCCGAACAAGTTGTTGATGAGAAATGATATCGAGAAGTCCACGAGGAATATGAGGACTTTGAAGGAAGCTATCAGGCTTTTCACAAACAACGACCCACGAGTAAGGCGGGCACTTCTCACGAGCAGCTCGAGCTTCCATCAGCTTATAGAGGCGGTAACATTCCGTTTGAGTAACCAAAAAGACAATCGCTTGGTTTTCTTGCTGTGCTTTTTGAACTATCGAAAGAATTTGATCCGGACTTTTAGCAATAAAAGTTAAGGTCTCTTCGGGTAGAGGGGGAATCGTCATTCCAGCTGAATCGTAAAATACAAAAAGAGGTTGGTGCATGCTTAGTTAAGATCGGAATTTTTCTTCACTTTCTTTACTTTCAAAAATAGCAGGGCGGACAAGAAACCTTGCCCGCCCTACAAAATTTTTCGCGGTGCACCTAAGTAAACCGCTCATAATTACCAGTCTGTGGGCTTCAAAGGACTTACCTGTGTCCCCGGGAAAGACCTCCAAGAAGGAGTATTTTCCATACCCGACAGAGCCAGTCTAAATTGTATTGGTTTCCCTACTCGGGAGTGTAAGACATGTTCGACCTCCTGTTACGTGCTGCATTAAATTCAGATTACCAAACGATTGTGACAGGATTATGCCCATTTTTTATTAAATAAAATCGTATACTTATTTCTGGTGACGCACTTTGCATCTTGTTCTCAGTTTTAATTTCCGGTACAAGGTCAAATCTTTCGCAATGTTCGGGGTAATGGGGGTTGGGCATGAAACACAGTTTCAGTGTTGTATTTTGTGTTGCCTTAGCAGCTTTGTCCCTTCTTGGATGCAGTCGAAAGTTAGATGAAAACCAGTTGCCGCGTCCTTCTTCTCGACTTGTAAGTGCCTCGCAAAGCTTTCCAGGCATCATCATGATTACAAGTCCCAAACTGTGCACTGCCACTCTGGTTGGTCCCCAAACCCTGTTAACCGCTACCCACTGCGTGAATCAAGGAACTCCCATCACCATTCAAACTCCTCAGGGATCTCAGCAATCTTCGGATATTTGGGTACTAGGATCAGGCATTGAAGGGGATCCCCATGATCTTGCTTTGGTCTACCTTTCTTCGCCCCTTCTTTCGAAGCAGGATATTCTTCCAATCGTTTCAGGCGTTGATCCCGGGGATAACGTGTTGGTAGTGGGATATGGTTGCGCTGCTTCCGAAACAATGGCTTCGGCTGGGACAAAGAGGATCGGAAGTAATGTCGTTTCGGACGTAAACGACTTCATCGAAGTGTCCACTCCAGGATTTCAAATCAAATCAGTCGTAGGACCTGAAAATCGTGCGGGAGTTTGCTTTGGAGATTCGGGAGGTCCTTTACTAAAACTCATTGGAAATCAATGGGCGGTAATCGGCGTGACTCATGGAGCTTACAATGATAATCCAGGACAAATATCTCAATTTGTGAATTTGAGTAATTCAACCAATCGAAACTTTTTGTCTCAATATATAAGATAACGATGGAACCTCTGGTATCTGGAAAACAGCTAGATAAAGAAATTCAACGCCGTCGAACCTTTGCCATTATTTCACATCCGGATGCGGGTAAGACCACCCTCACCGAAAAACTTCTTCTCTATGGCGGGGCCATTCATTTAGCCGGCGCAGTTAAAGCAAAATCCAATCATCGAAAAACAACTTCAGATTGGATGGAAATTGAGAAGCAACGGGGGATCTCAATCAGTACAACCGTGTTGCGCTTTGAGTATCGAGATTTTCAAATCAATCTTTTGGACACCCCCGGACATAAAGATTTTTCTGAAGACACTTATCGTACTTTGGTTGCTGCCGATGCAGCCGTCATGTTGATTGATGCTGCTAAAGGTGTCGAGCCCCAAACATTAAAACTTTTTGAAGTTTGCAGGATGAGAGGCCTTCCAATTTTTACTTTTATCAACAAAATGGATCGTCCAGCTCGAGACCCCCTTGAGTTAATTGACGAACTGGAAAAAGTTCTCGGTATTCGTTCCTCCCCCATTAGTTGGCCTATTGGTATGGGAGATCGCTTCAAGGGAGTTTATGATCGACAAAAAGAAGAAGTGCTTTTGTTTCAAGCTGAAGATAAGGCCCATGCGTCCAAGCAAGTGCCCTCGCTAAAAGTGGGCCATATTGCTCAGGCCGATTTTTTAACTTCTCTAAAACCACCCGCTGATAAAGTCGATGAAGTGCTTGAACTCCAGAAGGAAGTTCAAGGGCAATTGGAATTGCTAGAAATTGCAGGCGATCCTTATGATGCAGACCGAGTTCTCAGAGGCGAACTCACCCCTGTTTTCTTTGGAAGCGCGATGAACAATTTCGGGGTTCAACATTTTTTAGATAATTTTTTGGAAATGGCCCCTGCCCCGACGGGAAGACAATCCAATCAAGGCTCCATTGATCCTCAATCTAACTTTTCGGGAGTCTTTTTTAAAATTCAAGCAAACATCGATCCCCAACACAGAGATCGGGTTTCATTTTTTCGAGTTTGCTCTGGAAAATTTACTAGGGGTATGGAAGCAACTCATGGTCGACTCAAACAAAAATTTAAACTCAACAAAGCTTTCCATTTCTTTGCTCAAGAAAGAAATATAATTGAAGAAGCTTGGCCCGGGGACATCATTGGCTTTTTGGACACCACCGGAGATTTTCGCATCGGAGACACACTCTGCTCAGATAAAGTTTTTGAATATGAAGGGGTGCCGCGGTTTTCTCCTGAAAACTTTGCCGGAGTTTCCCTTGCCGATCCTTTAAAAAGAAAGCAGCTCAAAAAAGGCTTAGAACAACTCTCGGAAGAAGGCGTGGTTCAAATATTCCGGTCGGATTTGCGCGGAGAGGCTCAACCGATTCTGGGAGTGGTTGGAGTGCTTCAGTTCGACGTGCTTCAACACCGGATCAAAACGGAATATTCAGTGGATATGCGCTTAGAAAGAATGGGCTATTCGAGAGCTCGTTGGTTAGCCCCTCAAGAAGCAGGTAAAGATATTTCTAAAGAACTTACGGATTTTGCCTCTTATGCTGATTGCTTAGTTGTTAGAGATAGAGATTCTCTACCCGTGATTCTTTTCAAATCGGATTGGAGCATGAACTGGGCCGTCGGGAAGTATCCCCACCTTAAGTTTTTGACCTCTGCTCCACTCGCCCTCATTTCGATTCAAAATTAGCTTTCCCAACTCGTTTTTGCCGGTTAGATTCAAAAAAAGGAGATTTTGTAAATCATTTGAAAGATCAAGGACGTAGCCTACTTTTAAGAGAACGCTTGAAGGACCATCTTCTGGTTTTAGATGGGGCCATGGGCACTGCCATTCAGGAGTTGAATCTCACCCCTTCTGACTTTGGGGGACCTCAATTTGAAGGCTGTAATGAGTACTTGGTTCTCACCCGCCCCAATCTCATTCGCGGAATTTATGCGGATTACCTCAAAGCAGGGGCTGACATCATTGAAACAAATACTTTTGGTGCAACTCCAATCGTTCTTGAAGAGTTTGGGTTGGGAAGTAAAACAGCAGAAATTAATTTTGAAGCAGCTCAAATTGCTCGTAAAGTTGCCCAGGAATTTAGCACTGAATCCAAACCTCGTTTCGTTGCCGGTTCAATTGGTCCCACCACCAAAGCCATTTCTGTTACTGGGGGCATTAGCTTTGAAGATCTGGTTTCTCATTTTTATAGCCAAGCTAAGTCTCTCATGGCAGGAGGAGTGGACTATTTTCTTCTTGAAACTTGTCAGGACACGCGAAATATCAAAGCGGCCTTAGTGGCAATCGATCAACTGTTTTCTAAGGAACAAGTATCGATTCCTGTAGCTGTTTCAGCGACTATCGAACCCATGGGAACGATGTTAGCTGGCCAAAGTGTCGAAGCCCTTCTCACTTCCCTCTTACATCGCGATCTTTTGTATTTAGGACTCAATTGCGCAACTGGCCCGGAGTTCATGACAGACCATATTCGATCTCTTTCGACTTCATCGCCTTTCCCAATTGCATGCGTTCCTAATGCGGGTCTTCCCGATGAAAATGGTCAATACTTGGAAACGCCTGAGATGATGAGCCGAGTGATCTCCAATTTTATTGAAAAAGGATGGCTGAATTTGATTGGCGGGTGTTGTGGCACTACGGCGAAACATATTGCGGCACTTTCTAATTTAGCTCAATCGGTTCAACCTCGGCGCTCGAGGCCCTCACCGATATCGGCAGTTTCCGGAATAGATTTCCTTGAGCTTTCAGAAACAGAACGGCCTCTCATTGTCGGAGAGCGAACCAACGTCATTGGCAGCAAGAAGTTTAAAACTCTTATTTGCGCTGATCAGTTTGATGAGGCATCTGATATCGCTCGTTCTCAAATAAAAGGAGGCGCTCATATTATCGATATCTGTTTGGCTAATCCCGATAGAGACGAGCTCTCTGATATGAGATCGTTTCTGGAACTTGCAGTAAAAAAAATTCGTGCGCCCCTTATGATTGATTCTACAGACGAAAACGTTATTGCCATGGCTCTAACGTTCTCTCAAGGTAAAGCCATTATCAACTCAATCAATTTGGAAGATGGTGAAGAACGATTTGAAAAAATTCTCCCGCTAGTTAATCAGTTTGGAGCTTCGGTCGTGGTAGGAACCATCGATGATGATCCCATTCAGGGGATGGGCGTCACGCGAAAAAGAAAATTAGAAATTGCGGAACGCGAATATGCCCTTTTAACTGAGAAATATGGATTAGCTCCGCAAGATATTATTTGGGACCCACTGGTCTTTCCCTGTGCCACTGGAGACAAACAATATGAAGGCTCTGCAGTTGAGACAATTGAAGGGATTCGACTTTTAAAATCTCGGTTTCCTGAAACTAAAACGATTCTTGGCATTTCAAATGTTAGCTTTGGACTTCCGAATGCGGGACGCGAAGTATTAAATTCAGTTTTTCTTTATCTTTGCGTTCAAGCAGGACTCGATTTAGCTATTGTAAACTCTGAAAAACTGGAGCGTTATGCCAGTATCCCAGAACTTGAGAGGCAGTTAGCCGAAGACCTTTTGTACAATCGAGGCGATGATCCTATTGGAGCTTTCGTTGCTCATTTTAGAAAAAGAAAAGCAACTTCTAAACGACCCACCGAACTCCTTCCGCTCAATGAACGGCTTTCTAAATACATTATCGAAGGTTCTAAAGATGGCCTCACCGACGATTTAGCTCTAGCTTTAAAGGAACAAAAACCGTTGGATATCATCAATGGCCCTCTGATGAAGGGAATGGATGAAGTAGGACGGCTTTTTAATTCTAACCAGTTGATCGTAGCAGAAGTACTTCAATCCGCCGAGGCAATGAAAGCGGCCGTGAGTTATTTGGAGCCTTTCATGGAAAAAACTGATAGCTCCATCCGAGGAAAGATCGTTTTAGCCACAGTTAAAGGCGACGTGCACGATATTGGAAAAAACTTAGTCGATATCATTTTGAGTAATAATGGTTTTAAAGTTTTTAATCTGGGAATCAAGATCCCCCCCGAGCAACTCATTTCCGCAATTAAAGAAATTAAGCCCGATATGGTGGGGCTTTCGGGACTTCTTGTTAAATCAGCTCAACAAATGGTGTTAACCGTTTCAGATTTGTCTCAAGCTGGATTCTCAATTCCCGTTTTAGTGGGAGGAGCTGCCCTTTCAGAGAGTTTTTCTCTGAAGCAGATCGCCCCTGCTTATTCGGGGAGCGTGTTTTATGCCAAAGATGCCATGGACGGATTGGATCTCGCAAAAAAAGTGGTATCCCCACAGGCATTCGCCGAACTTAAATTGGAAGTTGAAAATAGAAAACGGGAGCTCACTCAGGAATCCCCCAAGCCTGTATCGAGTCAAACACCCACTTTTGAAAGATCGGCTCATATTAATATTCTGGAAAATCCTCCTCAGCCTCCCCACTTAGGACTCCGTGTTCTTCGAGACACCCCGATTGATCATGTTTGGAGATTTATTAATCCCATGATGATTTATGGACGTCATTTGGGTCTTAAGGGCCCGATTGCTCGGGAATTAGAAAAAGTGGAGCTTGATCATCGTCTTATCAACACGATTGAAAAGAAAGACCCAAAGGCCGCTCAAATTTTTAGGGCAGTTCAGGAGTTAAAGGACACATTTCGAAATTCCCGAGTTATGGAACCTAGAGCCGTTTATGGTTTTTTTAAAGCAGGTTCTTTTGGGAATCGGCTCTTTATGGCTTCAGAAGATACAAAATCTCAATCTATTTTCCATTTCGATTTTCCAAGACAAGCGAAGAAGGATGGGCTCTGTATCGCTGACTATGTTCTACCAACAACCGCAAAGCCGACGCCTTCGGATCTGAAAGATTTTGTCGGAGCATTTATAACGAGTGTTGGATTTGGAGTAAGAGAGTTAGCTGAAGAGTTTAAAAGTAAAGGGGAGTATTTAAAATCACATATCATTCAAGTTTTGGCTCTTGAGTCAGCTGAAGCCTATGCGGAACTCATGCATTCTCAAATGAGAGCGATGTGGGGCTTTTCGGATCCCGTTAGCATGACAATGTTGGAAAGATTTCAGGCCAAATATCATGGAAAAAGATATTCTTTTGGCTATCCGGCTTGTCCTCACTTGGAAGATCAAAAGACTCTTTTTGAGATACTCAAAGCCGATCGAATTGAAGTGCAATTGACGGAAGGGCTTATGATGGATCCCGAAGCGAGTGTTTCAGCTTTGGTCTTCCATCATCCTCAAGCCTCCTATTTTTCAACTGGGGTTCTCGGAGCTGAAACGGTCCCAGTTAATCCACGCTTAGCTGATTCATGAAATCGCTTTGGACAGCTTTCAATTATTTGGGGCTTTTCATTGGGATATTTTTTACGGTCCTGGTCTTGAGTCGAAGACGAAGATCCATAGCTGCGACTTGGGCTTGGATCTTAACTTTCTTTGCGCTCCCTTTCGTAGGGCCCTTGGGATATCTATTGGTGGGTTATTCCAGTTTAAAGAGACGCTTACGGCCTAAACCAGAACCCCAAAAAAGACTCCCAGAGACAGGGTTTCTTGTTAAATCGAATTTATCTGAACTCGACCCACTCTTTGTGCCAGTTTCGCAATTGGCCGAACACTTGTCAGGATTCCCCCCCGTATCGGGAAATGATCTTCTCTTTTTTGAAGGGCAAGAAAGTATCTACCAAGCCCTTACTCAAACCATTGAGAAAGCCGAGAAGCGTATTTACTTGGAATATTATATTTTCAGACCTGATCCCATAGGTCTTCACTTTAGGGATCTACTCATTCAAAAAGCCCGTGAAGGGATTGAAGTAAAACTTTTAGTCGACCACTTGGGTTCGTTTTCGCTTAACAAAAACTTTCTTGAGCCGCTCAAAGCTTCGGGGGCCGAGGTTTCCTTCTTTGGACGACTGGAATGGAACCGCCCTTGGGGTTTCCAATTGCGAAATCACAGGAAAATAGCTGTGATTGATGGAAACAAAGCCTTTACGGGAAGCCAGAACATTTGCTCCGACTATCGCAAATGGCGAATTCAAAAGCTTGATTGGATAGACAATCAAGTTTTCATTTCAGGACCTGGCGCTGTCCAACTTGAGACTGTTTTCCTGGAAGATTGGGCTTTTTCGACTGGAACAAATATCGAAACATCTCACGAAAATATTTCAATCTTCAGAGAAGGTAGCTCGATCATTCAGCTAGTGCCTACCGGACCGGATGAACTACCTCATGCTTTTGAGAAAATTTTGATGGCTCTCATTCACGCCGCTCGCAAACGAATCACGCTTTTAACGCCCTATTTTATGCCAACTGAATCGATTGCGCTCTCATTAGAAGCGGCTGCTAGGAGAGGAGTTCAAGTAGAGATTCTGGTTCCTAGAAAATCGGATCATTGGCTCGTCGACTCTGCTTCGAAAAGTTGGTACTGGGATCTTCTCCAAGGTGGAATTCACATTTGGGAAACCACGGAGTCATTCATTCACGCTAAGCAAGTCACGATTGATGGCCAAGTGGCTTTGATTGGGTCAGCTAATATGGATGAACGAAGTTTTCGACTTAACTTTGAGTGTTCATCTTTAATTTTTGATGAACAAAAAGTCACCTTACTCGAACAAAGCTTTTCGCATCGACTCACACAAGCAAGAGCTTTTCTTTTAGAGCAGTTTAGCAATCAAAATATCCTCGCACGGATTCGAGATGGTCTTTTTAGGTTAGTGGCTCCTCTTTTGTAACCCCACTTTTGCAGGATTCAATTCACTTTTTGCAAATCCCACGATGTTTAGCTCTATACGAGAGATTGGAGCCGAAATGATTTTGGCATTTCAAATGCAAATGAATCTAAGTGTGCTTGAAGGCAGCGACGCAAGTAGCACCTTCTAGTGAGTGAAAGTCTCACCAGCCGAATTGTCCAGATGCGGCTGTAGCCATAGTTAGCGCAGAGAATAGTGATGTTCTCCGCGGAGGCTGACTGTAAAAGCCACCCTCTTCTTGGGCAATCAAATGCCCAAGAAGAAACTTCGAATAGGTGGTTAGCAAGTTGACCGATTGCAGCGAAAGCGAATCTCGGTGATTTCAAAGCGACAAGTTCTTCGTCGATCGAAGTCGGTGGGGAATTTGGGAGTGTCGAGCCTGATCAAGCCGGGCGAAGACTATTATTGGGAACCATGGCAACTGGATGGTGCCCCAGACTCTAGTTTTGAATGAGAGGGTGATAGGTTAACAAAGAAGGAGTTATAAAAGCGCGGAACTGCTCTTGGTTTTATCCGAAGCTTAAGTAGGTTTAACTAAGAGTAGGGCAGATGAGACCGATAAGCTTAGAAGCCCGGAATACAAAAAGCCGAGCGGAGCGAGGGTCTCAGAGGTAAATCAGCGAAAGCTGATCTCGTGGCATCACTCCTGAGGTACGGGGAGTGTGAAAAGAGAAGTCAACTAAATAGAGTTTTAGTGCATGCCGGAAGCGGGCTTAAACTAAAGCTGATTGGATGGAACACTTCTTTTTGATGAGCCAGCCTTTCTAGCCGTATTGGGGAAAACCCAACGTACGGTTGAGCAGGTAAGTGGTGAGGGGATATTCTCCCCCCACCCCCTCACCTGAGGGGGCAGGAGAAAAACAATGATGGCTGAATTTGCAATAGTCCCTCTATCTAAAGAGCATTTATCGGGAGCCGTTGCTCTAGCTCTAGAAGAAATAAAAAAATGTCAGGTCCATTATCAATTGGGGCCTATGGGAACTTCCCTAGAGGGCCCTTCCGATCAGGTCTTTTTAGCTTTGAGAAAATGCTACGAGAAGCTTTCCCACTCCAACTCTCGAATTCTCATGACTATCACTCTAGATAGTCGCAAAACCGATTCCACTACCCTCTCGGAGATGGTCCGATCTGTCGAATCTTGCTTTTAGGTTAGCTTTTGCTAAAGTCGAAAGCATACAAAAGGGGGGATTATGGTTCGGGTTCTGCGATTTTCTTTCACGGCTCTATTCTTCTGTTTTTTAGCTTCAGCTGATATTTGTGAAAAAATGTACATCCCTAACGGCTACCAGCTGGGGTGCAGCGCTACTGCTTGTAATCGCTATTATGTTCCCCAAGGTTATCAACTTGCTTGCAATCGCTCCGCTTGCAAAGTGCTTCCTCTCTACTTGAACTATCAAGTGGGCTGTACTTCAACAGGGTGTGAACAATACTACGTTCCCCCGGGAAATATGCTCGGATGTTCTCAATACTCCTGTCAGGTTTTTCCTTATCGTCCAGGTTATCTGATTGGCTGCACTCTTTCCTCGTGCCAACCCTATTATGTCAGAAAAGGATATTGGTTAGGCTGTACGGATTATCAATGTAGCCCTTATTATGTTCGACCGGGATATCAACTGGGATGTACTTCGAGCACTTGCCAAGCTGTTTATGTCCCCATGAATCAAGTCTACGACTGCAATCGAGTCTACTGTGTGAACGAATACATCCCCAATGGCTACGAGCTTGCGTGTAGCCCTCGATGGTAGTTTCTATGATTTATTTTCTTCTGATTTCTTTCGCTTTTTCCCTCACTGGCTGGACTGCTTCTCAGGAAGCTCGATCGATAGCCAAAGATTTGATTCCTTTTTACCAGCAACTTCATCAAAACCCTGAACTCTCACTTAAAGAGGAAAAGACCGGAGCGACAATAGCAAAAGCTTTGGAAAAAGAAGGAATGAAAGTCACTTTTCCTTTTGCAGGAACAGGAGTAGTGGGGGTTTTTAAGAACGGTTCGGGAAAAACGGTTCTTTTTAGATCTGATCTCGATGCGCTTCCTATTACGGAAGCTACTTCCCTTTCTTTTGCCTCCAAACAAAAAAGCCTGAATAAATCTGGGAATGAAGTCGGAGTGATGCATGCATGTGGACACGATATCCACATGACCAACTTAGTAGGCACAGTAAGAAACTTGATTAAGAATAAGAATCGCTGGAAAGGCACCCTGATTGCGATTGGACAACCCGCTGAAGAAATTGGCCAAGGAGCTGAGAGTATGATTGCAGCGGGTCTTTTTAAGCAATTTTCTAAGCCTGATTTTGCTTTGGCATTTCACGTTGATTCTCATTTGCCTGCTGGAAAAATTGCCTATGTTTCAGGTCCTGTAATGGCCGCAGCCGATTCAATAAACGTCACCATTCGAGGAAAAGGCGGCCACGGAGCACTTCCTCAAGAAAATATCGATCCGATTGTAATAGCATCCCGATTTGTCTTAGATTTACAGACTTTAATTTCAAGAGAACGAGATCCGGTAGAGCCCTCTGTCATTTCAGTGGGAAGTTTTCATTGTGGATCTAAGCACAATATTACTCCAGAGAGTTGTTCCTTAGAGCTCACCGTTCGAAGCTTTACTAAAAAAGAAAGAACCCGGTTGATTGAAGGAATCAAACGAAAAGCGCAAGCGAATGCCATGAGTTCAGGCGCCCCTGCACCCGTGGTTGAGGTGACTGCTGAGGGGACTCCAGCTACTGTGAATGACCCTGCTTTAACGGCTCGCTTGGTGACTTTTCTTGAAAAGGGGCTGGGAAAAGAAGCCGTAGTTGCGGGTC
>JBJSXY010000064.1:0-2665 GCA_046086625.1 Pseudomonadota bacterium
GTAAAGTAATTGCCACTATTCTGGTTGGGATTATTCGGCGGTCCTGCGCTTTCACCATCAAAATAAACCAAGTGATACCGAATATCTGTCCCTAAATAAATATGTCGGCGATAAATCAGAAATTGAAGTCCTCCACCAAAATATCCGCCCATGTTATTGGTGCTTGTATCGGCTAACCCTGAGGTTGTGCTTGTTTGACGGATGTAGAGACCTCCTCCGAGAGCTAAATAAGGATTGGCTACAGCAATGGGTTTTGGAGCGTTTTTTATATCGGGATAAAACCGAAAACCAAAATTGATGGGGATTAAAGTGTTTTCTCCAGCGGTTTGTCCTGAAATGTTTTGATGTCTGACGTATCCAGCTCTACCTTCAAACGCGAGAGATTTGTCGAAGAAGTAAATGAGGTGAGCGCCCGAGTAAAAAGCAGCTTCGTTGGTTTCTCCTAAGCCGCCCGTGTAACTCCCAAGACCAAAGTCGACTCCCAACATGAGGAAGCGTCCAAGATGAAAAAATTCTTTATCTAATTTTTCATCTTCGGAAAATTCATAAGCTGTCGGATCACCAAAAGGATCTGCAATTCCCTTATAGTCAGAACCCTGGCTCTCTGCGAAAACAAAATTAGAAATTACAACAGCCATTACAAGGGTGAAGCAACGTGCCATCCGGGCAGTTTTCATTTTGTGTGTCCTTGGTTTGAGTCGTGTGAGGCTCTTTCATTATAATGTTTTTGAAAAAACGAGTCGATTCCCAAGAAATTGACAGTGAATTCAGGTTGTCTACACTGAGTCAAAACCATCGTTAATCTTTGACATTCCAAGGTTTTTTGTTAGTTTCACTCTATGACTAAGCCACCAACAATTGATAGAAAAACTCTAAAAACTCCAGATGCGTTTGTTTCAAAAGGAACTCAGTTATTGAGTCGCATCTCTAATAGCCGAGTGGGATTGATTCCTATTTTAGTTTTAGGACTCTTAGTAGCTATCGGATTTTATGGCTATGACGTTTGGGAAGGAAACAGAGAAGAAAAAGCTTGGTCTGAATATTATGAGGCGAACAAAACTCAAGGGGACGCCAAATGGGAACAACTGGAGTTAGTCTCAAAATACTGGGCGCAAAGTCGAGCTGCCATGCTAGCTGCTGTTGATCTGGCTGATCATCATTTTGAAAATTCAAAGCAAGAATGGGGCAAAGATAAAGCCAAAGTTCAATCTGAGGCTCAGTTATCTGCCAATTGGTATTCAAAAGCTCTTGAGGAACGCTCATTGCTGCCGGTGGAAAAGCAATTGTTGTTGATTAACAAAGGTAATGCTGAGGAATTGTTAGAGAAGTGGTCCGATAGTTATTCAGATTACGAAAAGGCTTTTACATTAACGGGTCCCGCCAAAGCATTAGCTTTGCTGAGCATGGGCAGAGTGCAAGAAGCTCAAGGCGACAAGGACAAAGCCGCTCAAACCTATGAAAAAGTTTTTACTGAGTTTGCAGCTGGTGAATATGCAAAAGTCGCAAAGATGAATTGGCGAAAGTTAAAGAGTCCGCTACTTAATGCAGGAAAATCCTGATGCGATATTCGTTTTTTTTATTTTTAATTCTGTTTACTTCTTCCCTTAAGGCGCAGCAAAAAATCGTTACCGAATGGAGTGTTACTCCCGGATTAAAGATTGGGTTTGAAAACCCTCAACAAAAAACACAGCCAGTTATCGTTGGAGATCTACTCTTTACTGCGGATATCGCAGGACAGGTAACTGCTTATCACCGAGTGTTTGGTTATGTACTTTGGCAAACGAAAATTGAGGGAGGAGTAGATGGGGCACTCTCTTATGGTCGGTCAAAGATTTTT
Organism: Pseudomonadota bacterium; assembly: GCA_046086625.1. Classification (GTDB taxonomy): domain Bacteria; phylum Bdellovibrionota; class FAC87; order UBA2466; family UBA2466; genus RFNO01. The sequence continues at coordinate 1,838 of JBJSXY010000064.1, forward strand.
GTGGGAGATCTTAAAGGTAATTTGTACGCTCTAAACTCTCGAGATGGATCCGAAAGCTGGCATTTTAAAATTCAAGCTGAATGGCTGGCTCCTCCAGCAGTTTATCGGGACAAAGTAGTTGCAATGACGAGTAATGATGAAGTGTATGCTTTAAGCGAAGCCAAAGGAACGGAACTGTGGCACTACTCTCATCGCGGAGATGAAAAAATGACAGTAAGAGGAACGGCGAGTCCTACTGTGTATGGAGATCGAGTGTTTGTGGGGTTTTCCGATGGGAATGTGGCAAGTCTTGGGCTGAAAGATGGCCGAGAGATGTGGGTAAAGCGACTAAAAACTCGTGAACGTTTTTATGATGTCGATACCACTCCAGTAGTGGATGACAGTGGCGTGATTGCAGCCTCTTTTGATGGAAAAGCATATAGCTTAGATGCTTTTTCCGGAAATATTCAGTGGACGTTTCCAGCAGGGGCTTACTCCAGTCCCTTAGTAGTTGATAATCGAGTCTATCTTGGGGGATTAGACGGATACATTTACGCAATAGATAGACAAACGAGTGCGGTGATTTGGAAGTCAGAGCGGTTAGAAGGGGTTCCACTATCTCCCATTCAAGTAGCTGAATTTTTAGTTGTGCCTACTTCATCAGATCCGGTTCTCATATTAGATATGAAAACGGGTCAAACTCTGATGAAAGAAACTTTAGGATCCGGCACACTAGCGTCTGCTTCCGGAACTCCCGATGGTTGGTTTTATTGTTTTTCTAATTACAATAATCTCACTGCATTTCGAATAGCAGACTTTTTGTTTAAAAAAGGACCGGAAACTATTTCG
>JBJSXY010000065.1:0-2313 GCA_046086625.1 Pseudomonadota bacterium
TCGTGACTATACCTAGCATATTCTGAAAATATCCATGACGACACTATGGATATTTTGATAAGGAACTAAATGTTTACGAGGTTTTATAGATTTTTAAGTGAAATTTCGGAAGAAAGCTTTTTTCTCTTTGGTCCTCGCCAGACCGGTAAGACGACACAACTCCGCATGGACTTTCCGCTACATGAAACTTATGCAAACTTGTTCATCCAAGCCCACTGTTCATTTCCCACTTCTACGATGCTGGTTGAATCTTTGGAATGCCAAAGCTTCAGAGCCGTCATCTCCATGGGCTTCAATTCGGGCCTAGCTGGCCCTATTTTCAATCAAATTTCTTAGGTTCATGGATGCATTTAAGTCTCTATCCAGTGATATACCGCAGGGGCATGTATAGAGTCTCTCCTTTAAAGAAAGATCTTTCTTGATACCGCCGCACGAAGAGCACATTTTAGAGCTAGGGAAAAACCTATCGGCTACGACAAGATTGTTTCCATACATCTTTGCTTTGTATTCAAGCTGCCTTCTTAGTTCGTAGAAACCTAGATCTGAAATCGCTCTGGAGAGCTTGTGGTTTTTAAGCATCCCAGAAACGTTTAGATCTTCTATTGCAATACTTTTATACTGACTCGTTAGGTAGCTTGATATCTTGTGGAGAGCATCCTTTCTTATGTTTGCGATTCTTACGTGAATCTTTTGTACCTTTAGTCTTTGTTTTTCTTTGGCTTTGGACCCATTTTTTTTACGGCAAAGGCGCCTATTCGCCCTGGCTAGAGCTCTTAGGCTTTTCTTTAGAGGCTTCGGGGATAGAACAGAAACTCCATCTGAGGTGTGAACGAGGGAGTTTATACCTAGATCCACTCCGACTGCTTTCTTGGGCGGGGATTTTGGAGAGATAGCCGTATCAACTTGAAGCGATACAAACCACCGGTCGGCTTTCCTTGAAAATGTCGCCGACCTGATCGGCCCTTCAAATCTTAGTAACTCCTTAAGTCTTACCCAGCCAAGATGAGGAACCCAAATATTTTTGTTCTTAATCTTTATCTGATCTCCGCCAACATAGAAGCTGTCCCATGATTTATTTCTTTTCTTAAACTTTGGTCTTTTTGACAAACCTTTAAAAAAGCGTTCAAATGCCCCATTTAAGTGAATGAATGGCTGCTGACTCGCGTATTTTGTCACTTCAAAAGTCCAAGGAAACTGTTCTTTTTTTAACTTGTTAAATTTTTTTTTAAGTGCCATGCCGTTTATTGGCGATCGTTCTTCTTTGAGTCGATTCTTATTGTCTTCGTAGGCTTTGTCCCAAGATGCAAGAGCCCAATTCCAAGTAAACCTGGAAACGCCACAAGCCTTTTTAAAATAAGTTCTTTGCTTATTGCTCGGCTTAAGTTCGATTTTGTGGGCTAGACAAATCATGATTAACTCGAATGAAAGAGAGTACCGACCCAGACAATACATCTGTATGGATATGTCAGCAAGTGATTTTTACGTTTTTATGGGATCTTTTTCCACAAAGCCTTGCAGAAAAGACGGTGATAATTTCTAGAACATCAAATGCGAGCAGCTGTTCGTCGGTTAACTCTTTATCCTCATGGATAATGTGAACTCTGATGCCAAAGAATTTACAAATAAGAAAAATTAGCTCACTGCCAAATCTGAGGAGTCTATCTTTATGGGTGAGCACTATGTCGGATACTTGTCCGGATAAAATCATGGTCATGAGTTTTCTGAGTCCTTTTTTCTTATAATACATTCCACTTCCGAGATCTTCTATGACCTCATGTCCTGAAAATTCTTTTTTACAATCTTGCTTAAGAATTTTTATAATATTGATTAAGAACAAGGGATTGTCTCTTTAGATCTTCTTTCTGGTCATGGGAGGACACTCGCGAATAAGCTATTACTTTTTTATTCTCCTCGTCAGCGGCTACGCCCAAAAAGTTTTTTAGGCTAGAAATGGAGTACCTTCGATGCCCACCTGGTGTCAGAGAATCAGGAATCAGTTTGAAAGACTTGTCCCATCTCCTTAAAGTACAACATGATACCCCTAAATAAATTGATGCTTCACCTATGGAAAGATGCATAAAGTCTCCTTTATGATCCCTATCGGCACTCTAGTAATTACAATTGGTTATAAGACAAATGATCAAGTTTGCGTAAGTTTTTGGTTAACTGCCGCAGCCCACTAACTGGCCAGGCTGGCAAACCAATCATCACTTTCGATGATTTTATCCTTGCTGATGGCGAAAAAATTCAAAGGGTTGAAAATACTGAAGCTGCCCCTAAGAATGCCATCAAAGGTCAAAATCGATCTAAATC
>JBJSXY010000066.1:0-2824 GCA_046086625.1 Pseudomonadota bacterium
TTCCGAAATGAGTTCTGAATCTCCAGTTTTGGTTTCCGATTGAAGGAGCAGTCCTTTGAGAGAGTGAATTAAGTGGGCTAATTGATTTTTCTCTGAACGGAAACTAGCGGCTTCTGTTAAGAGATTGTAGGTTTTTTTCTCTGATGCCTTGGGGTCTTCCATGACGCCATAAACTTTATTCTCTAAGGCAAAAGCCAAATCATCTTTTGTAAAAGACCGGCCCATCCAAATAATAAAAAGCTCGTGAGACGAAGCTTTCAAGAGCGAAATTCCCGAGCGACTTGCGGGATTATTTTCCAGCAGCACAAGCTGCACATTTTTGGATTGAGGTGTCTTATTACAGAAACTCGCAATACTGCTTTCAAAGGAAAGCCGGATAAAGTCTTCCGATTGCCAGTCATTCAACAACTGTTTGGCCCAGGAAGTAAACTCGCCAAGGGCAACTACTTCGCAAAGAGGACTTTGCATTCGTATTCTCCTATTTTTTTAGCGACCGTAGCGGCTGATGAAAAGTTTCTTGAGCTTTTCATTTTCTCTAGCGAGTTTGACTACAAATTCGGCATGTTTTGGATAGTAACCATTTCCAAAAAGAAGCTCTGCCGATGAACTGATACCCTCCGCTCCCAAAGCAACTTTGGTGAACGAAGTGGCCATGCTAAAAAAAATGATTTTTCCCGTTAAACCGCAACTCATTAAGGCGCTTACTTCGGTATTCGGAACGCTTGCTACATTGATGACTACATCACATAGTTTACCATGCGTTGCTCGCTCTACCATTCTGCGCACGGCCAAGGGATCCGTGGCATCGACTGTCCAAACTTCATCACAAACCCCGAGCTTTTTAAGATCTCTAACGGCCCCCGGATTTGGCTCAATAGCAAAAACTTTCCCTCGAGAGCCCACTTTTTGACGCCCAGCAACGCAGCTTAAAGTTCCTGCTTTCCCTCCCGCACCAATCACCAGAAGGTTTTGGCCTTTTCTGGCCGTTGCATAAACAAGCGCTGGTGCCCCCGCTACATCAAAGAGGGCCATAGCTACTTTTTCAGGTAAATCATTTGGCAGTTTTGCAGCTATTCCAGTCTCAAAAAGCACAGCGTGACCTGACGCGGCGATCTGATGTGTTTTTAAATCCACTGATGAAATTTCATCGAGATAAAGAGGCGTGAGTGTGAGAGACACTAGAGTAGCAATGCGGTCGCCCACTTTAAATTTAAGAGGACCTGAGTACTTCGACCCAATTTGTTTCACTCGCCCGACTAACATTCCGCCTGAGCCAGACTCTCGGTTTTGTTGTTTCCCTCGAGTTCGGCAATTTTCTAAAATAATTTTCCCAATTCGAGCTGCATTGCCTCCGGTTTCTTTTTCCATTTGGACAAAACTAGCCGCATCGATATTAAGGTGCTCGACTTCAATTAAAATTTCATTGTTGAAGATGGGGAGTTCATTATTCAATCGGTCGGCCGCTTGAGGGAGAGTCGGAGTTTTATCTAACACCCGATGTATCCCAAAGGGATCCGCTTTTTTATTTAGTTCTTTTAACACAGCCATAAATTACTCACTTCTTTTTAATACGCCAAGTCGTATTCAGAATGAGCGGAATCTTTGACCTTCTGATCTGAGCCAAGTAAGAAAGAATCCATGGTGAATTCGAAGCGTTTTATTGTGATTGCGGGAAATATTGGTTCTGGAAAAACCACTTTGACCCAGCTTTTAGCTGAGCGGTATCGATGGGAACCTCATTTTGAAGTTGTAGCTGAAAATCCTTATTTGGCCGATTTCTACGAAAATATGCCACGATGGTCTTTGCAGCTCCAAGTATTCTTTCTTTCTAAACGCTTCCAGGCTCATCAGCGAATTGTGTACGGTTCTAGTTCTGCAATACAAGATCGGTCCATTTACGAAGATGCGCATATTTTTGCTCGAGCTCTTTATGAAAGTGGCAAAATGGAAAAGCGAGATTATGAAAACTATTATGAGTTATATAGTACGATGACTCAGCTTCTTCCGCCTCCAGATCTCGTAGTTTACATGAGGCGCTCGGTTCCTTGTTTGCAACAGCGAATTGCTCAACGAGGAAGGGATTATGAAAAAAACATTCCCGATTCTTATTTAGATCAACTCAATGTTTGTTACGATGAGTGGATTGAGAAATATCACATCGGAAAAGTTTTAACAGTTCAAGCAGACAACTTGGATTTGAAGCACAGAAAAGAAGATTTTGATTACGTGTGTAGTCGGCTAGAGCAGTCTTTAGAGCAGCCTGATTTGTTTTCAACTTGTTAGAGAACTCACTCTTCGTCAGATCCATCCAAAAAGGCGGGCATTTCTTTTTTAGCAATAGCTTCGGCAAGTGCTAAGTGTTCGGGGGTGCCAATCATCTTTTCTAATTGAGCCATTTCAAGAGGACGAGTTTGGGTGGCATAACCTCTTTTGAGATTTAAAATTCTTTGATGAGAAATTTCGATTCTTTCTTTCGAAATTTTTTTGCTCTCCACTGCTTTTACTAAAGCTTCGTAAGCCGCCACTGGGAATCCAGCGTCGCCTCGATAAATTAGCATGTCACATCCTGCTTGAATGGCCATGACAGCGGATTCCTCTGCACCATAGTTGTCTGCAATTGCTTTCATTTCCATGTCATCTGAAAAGACTACTTTTTGGAATCGAAGCTGCGCCCTTAAAATATCATTGATGATTTTGGGGGAAAGAGTTGCAGGCAAATCAGGATCTAAACTTTTATTAATTAAATGAGCCGTCATGATGGCTTCGACTCGACTTCGAATGAGTCGTCGAAAAGGAAGAAACTCAATTTGTTCACACTCATTTA